>NZ_JACDWU010000167.1:0-121893 GCF_016464045.1 Pseudoalteromonas sp. bablab_jr011
ATATTACCGCGGTTAACGAGGGCTTGATTATAGTGAGACCAGTTTGTGATTTTGCTCATTGTTGTTGCACGGGCTAGTAGGATATAGATGATCTGATCACAGGCTGGCAAGATAGTTCAAACTTTTAGGAAACAACGCCTTGCCCAGAGTATTTCTTTGTAAACTTCGAACTTAACTACACAAAGTCTGATATAAATGAACTTGATTTAAGAAAACCAGAAAATACTGATGTAATAAACGAACTCTTTGATGAAACTAAGAATAACTTGCTTTTAACTCTAAGAGAATATCAGGCCACACAATTAATAAAGTTCCTTTTCACTGAAGATCATAGGGTAACCACTGCACAAAAGAAAAAAAAGTTACTCGACATTTATAAATTGAAAAAAGGTACACTTAAGCTTTCAGAACAAATGAAATTCCCTTTTTGGGTCAAAAGTTTTTCAAGTATTTTTGACTATGAGTTAATGTCTAAAGGATTTGGATACGACATAACAAATTTTCTTGGGGTTGACGTTTGTCCTTATTGTAATCAGGAAGAAATACCAACAATTGTTGTTGATGGAGCTAAAACAAGGCCAAGCTTAGACCACTTTTACCCCAAATCTAAATTCCCTTTTTTAGCAACAACCTTGAGTAACTTAGTACCATCAGGTGAACGCTGTAATGAAGATTATAAGAAAGCTAAATCAATGATTGGCTATGCAAATCCATACCATGATGCTGTAAAAGCTGATGAAAGTTTATTCTTTTTTAAAGAAATTTTCAGTAAAGAGTTTGAGCTTGAAAATGTAGAAGTAAGTGTCGATACTGATAATAACGCTCTGCATATGAATATGTGCCTATTCAATATTCCACTTTTTTATGATCAAACTTATAAAAGTGATTTTATAGATATGCACGAACAGAAAGAGTTTTTAAAAGAGGTTGGTTTAATAGAAAAGCCCACTGATATTAAGAAATTCCCACATAAAAAAATTAAACATCTAGTAGGAGTTGATTTGAAAAAACCCTCAATAAAATATCGACTCAAAAAGTACAAAGTTGACTCTTTGAACCACATATTTGGGAGCCAATTTAAAACTGATGATTAACTGATTTTTATATTACTTCCTCAACAACTGACTAATCGGCATTCGGTCAGTAAACTTGGTTGCTATAAACGGATCTTCATCTTGGTCGCTTTCAGGTTTGTATAGTGAATAGCGCTCGACTTCACTGGCTGTGATTTCTGAAACGGGCAAGGTAAATAAGTTTGATACATCAGGAAACAGTACTTCAAATGCTTTAACTAAATGCTGGGCTGTGAGGGTTTTCGCGTTGTCTATTAATGCGTAAAGTACGGCATCATCTAAAAAGTATTTGAGTGTTCTAAAACAGCCTTTTGATAATGAGAACAAAGCAAATACTGTTGCTTGCTCACTTAAATTTGGCTTTTCGGTAAATGGCATGCGGTTGGCTAGGCCAATTATTAGTTGTACAAAATGCTTTGGATTTTCTGATAATTTAAAATAAGGCAGCTGCCGCCTCACTAATAAACGCGATGACCACTGCGGCTCGTCTGCTATTTTTTCTGCCCACGGCATTCCTACCAATACAATTGATACACCCGCTTCGTCATTAATATATTTTAATCGATTAGCAATCTCTCGGCGTTTTTTACCTTGGTTGTGCTCAATCAGTTCTTGAAACTCATCAATAATTATAAGCTCTGTGCCACACGTTTTTAGGCACTTTATTAATGATGACGTTAACCTTGTGCCGTTCATTCGTAGTTTTCGCTCTGTGCTGCCTAGTTGCCCTAAGTCTTTTAGAAGCTCAGCTAAAGTGGATTCTAGTGTCGGGTTGCTGGGTATGCGGCTTACTAATACAGGATGATTCACCACTCCATTAATAAATTGCGGTAAATGGCGTTCTTTATACTGTTTTATTAGTGCTGTTTTGCCTGTGCCTGTATCGCCATATAAAAGCATGCAAGGCTTTTCACCTGCTAACCCTTTACCAAGTCTTAACCTGTCGAAATCGTTAAATACAGTGGTTATTATTGGGTATTCAATAAATACATTGCGAAATTCATTTAGCCTTTCTTTTTGTTGATCGGTCAGCATAATCAATACCCATCAAGATCTGAGATAAAGTCATCCCAGCTACCTTCGTCTTTTTTAGGCTTAGTGTCAGCTGGGGTTGGTTCTGCTTGCTTTGTTTCGGGCGTATTAGCAATGGATTTAACTTGAGTATTATCTATGCCCTGCACCCGAGCAATTGCTTTGGTGCCAGTAAGCTTAGTTTTTGATCCTACGTTTTTAAGCTGCCGGGCCTCTTCTTTAACTCGCTCATCAATAAATTGCCGCGCCTTGGCAAGTCCCAATAGCTCGACTTTGCCTTGAATATAGTCTCTATGAAACTTAAGATGGATTTTATGCCTGATCAGCGACAAACCCATTGTGTAGCCCTCTGGGTCAATGCTTGGCACTTTTATATAGTGTTCTAGCGCGTCTAAGTAGACGTACACATACGACAGATCATCTGGGTTTATTTTAACTTTAACCTTTATACTCTTTTTGGAGCTGTACTGCTTACGGTATAAAGAGAGTTCGTCACTGTCGTAGTTAATATGTAGATTCTTAATTCCCCCCTTGCGCAATGTTTTCTCTTTAGCCATGCACATAACAACATCAAGCTTGTCTGTATCTTGTTCTGTTAGTTGAGCTGGAGGCAGTAAAGCAAACCCCTTGTTCCAGTCTTCATAGGGGATGTACCGAAATCTCGCATCAGGGCTCTTGTGATATACATCAACAATCCACTTATGAAACAACATCGTAAAGGTGCCAAAACGCAATATGGCATCCTTTTTCGGGTTATAATCGTGCCTTGCGAGCATGTTAGAGAATGTTTTACCGGGAAATGATGAAAGCATCATTTCGTTAATGATTTTAAAAAACTGCTCAACGAAGGGCTTAAGCCAAGGTTTGCCAACTGGGTTATAACTAATATTTATTCCGACCTCTTCACACGCAAGCTCTAACGACTGGCACCAAAATTCAGCACCATTATCAACCACTAAAGTTTCTATTTTTCCACAACATAGCCATTCATTTACGACTTCTGGATAAATACTTTTAAGATAGCTTTTTGGCTTCATCGCATGACTGATAGCTCTGCGCACAGCATCATAGCATGGGCTCTGAAAACCAAGATAGAAACCAACAACGCAGTGGCTATAAACATCAATAAGCAAGGTTAAGGTTGGTCTCCCCAGTGGCACATCAAGCTCATCGTCCAATAGAATGAGATCCAGTGGTGTATGGTCTATTTCAACACGCTCAAGCACTCTAGTGGGTCTTTTATGGCTCATCACTTTACTATATTCAATATCGGCTAAGCGTTTACCATAGCGTTCAAGCATCACCTCATACTGAGGTAGGTTATCAATGCGGTTTTTAAACGCTTTATAGGTGAGTGGTTTTAGTGGCTCACCTAGCACCTTGTCATTTTCTAAAACAATTTGGTCGCAATAAAAACGGTGTGCAGATGCAACATTTGGGATCTCTTTCGTAAGGTAACGAGTAAGGGCAAGTTCAAAGAATTTGTCTGTATCGGTGCGAGGTTTGCGGTTGCCCTTGCGGTAATACTTTGGGATCAAAGCATGAATGTCTTCTTCAGCTTTAATATAGTCCGCGTGCCAACCAGCAACCGTGCGCCACTTTGGTTTTTCTTGTCCTTGAAATTCAGGCATTTCAGCAAGTAGTGGCACTAAGTTTTTATGTGTCCAACCACCAATTAAACGCTGTTTAAGCCACTTGATGTATTTAAGTCGAGCAAGTGTAGCTTCCTGAACTTCCTTGGGTAGTGATTCTAAATCACGATCTTGATGTTTATGCTCTTCCGGTTTAGCGGTCTCAGCTAACTTTTGCGGTGCTTCTTCAAAGCTAAATTCGTCTTCAAACTTCATTAGCCCAAATCACCGACTCTAAAGTAAGTTCTGTGTTTAAGTCTGAATTAACACTGCCTAGAGACAATAAACGATATACAGAGGCAAGTACTTCACCAATGGAGGCTTTTAGGGTACTCACCAAATCTTGAATAGTCAGTTTTCGCCACTGGCTGAGTAACTGAATAATGGAAAGCTGAAGGTCGGTTAAAGACTGAAATCCCGAATAACGATGGAGCAGCTTTAAATTGTCTAAGGCGGGATAAACACGAATTTGCTTGTCGGTGACTAATATTAGTTCAATGCCTATTCGTTCTTTGGCAATCAACTGTTTTTGCGCAAAACGTACTCTAAATTCAGGGTTCGTTATTTTACTGTAAGGCTTAATTTCAATAAATTTTTGCGAGTTCTCATTATGCGTAATCAAAAAGTCAGGCGTGTAACGGCAAATTCTACCCTCAAACTCATATTCAAACCCTAGCGGTTGTGCTTCAAAGGTTTTAATTTCACGAGAGTATTCAAAGTGAAAGCATGCATCGAATTCTAAAGATGACTCAACTAAACAAGTAGCATTAATCTTTTGACTTGCAAACTTATAGAGATTCTTGACTCTAGAGTGCTTTAGTTTACGCCTTATCATAATCATCACCAACGATGTGAGATGATATAAAATTAGACTATGCAGGATTATTATTCAAATTTTATGCAGGGTTTTGATACAAATTTGCAGACTTATACTTCAAACAACAACCCAAGAAGAATTTGGGTGGCAGTCTTACCAGCCACATCTCGGCACACACGTCACACGCTGTGGCTGCTCCCTTCCGGGCCTGACCAGGTTCACCTGCTAGTGTTGCGAGAGGACCAATAAGACTACCATTGAGGGCCTTGTTTGGCGCGGGAGGATTATCTCTACTTTTGGCTCGTTATTCAAGGGGTATTCGAAAAAGAAAGTGCGATTGCATACTTGGTATACAATCGCACTGTATTTAGGGGCTTTTATGCTTACTTTTCAAGTTCAGCTTTTATGTTACGCAATGCTGCTTTTACTTTTTTCATATTTTCTGGGCCCATACGCAATAATTGTTTTTGCGCATCGGGTAAGTTTTCCCATTCTGAATAAGCATATTGATAAGTCACTGAGTTACGCACTAACGGCATATCACCTTTGGGTTCTGGGGTATCGAGTAGCACATCAATCGCTTCTTCAAGTGTTTGCGTGAAGGCATCACCTTGATAACCAATTTCTGCGTATGCTTCATTAATAAGCGGTTTGTATTCGTCATAAATACGAATCGCTTGTGCAGCACTTAAGCTGGTAAATAATTTTACATACGGGGTGTAACGCTCATAACTATTTGGGTCAATCGTTAAAATATCCCCTTCGATAACCATGAATGATTCTTTAGGGCGCTCAACGGGCGCATGGCTCAATGCAACTTTGCCTTTGGCTAGGTTATCAACATAAACCACACCACGGCGAATAAGATCATCGGTCACCATTAAACTCATGACTTGATCTGTTAATAATTCATCCATACGAGCCACCACGACCTCATCACTGTCGTTTAATGTAGGCAAAGGCTTAACCTCTGGCTCAGGTTCAACAGCTCGTTGCTCTGGGCGTTCAACCGCAACAGGGTCTGGGGTTGGCTCTGTTACTTCGGGTTCTGGCGCTGGCTCGTTATATTCAGCCATTGGCGTTTCTTCGATAACAACGTCTTCGACTACTTGCGTCGGTTTGTCGTCTGGCTGTAAAAAAATAAACGCCGCAACACAGGCTACAATAATAACAATAACAACTGCAAAAATGAGATTGTTATTCCCAGGACGCTTTTCTAATTCGGTATCTGACGAATGCTCTGACATACACACTCCCTTAATATAAAAAACAGACAAAAAAACACGACAAAATTAATATTACCAGTAAGGTAAACTTTGCTTCTTCTAGCTTAAAGACTTACAGTTGATAAATAAAGTAAAGACGCACAACGATTTAAATGCAACCATGAGCAGTAAGTTAAAAAAAACACAACACTCAAAAATCGCTTTATTATTAACAGGTGGTGGTGCCCGAGCGGCTTATCAAGTGGGTGTGCTTAAAGCCATCACACAAAGTATGCCTCGCACTGCGCCTTTACCTTTTACCATTATTAATGGGACATCAGCCGGCGCAATTAATTCCGCTGCGCTTGCCTGTTATGCTTCTTGTGCTCACTTAGCAAGTAAAAAGCTTGAATGGGTATGGCGCAATTTTTCCACCTCGCAAGTTTATAAAAGTGATTTTTTAAGTGTATTTTCACACCTCACTCGCAATATTTTAACGAGCTTTCAGTCTGAACATATTAACCACCCACCCGCAAGCTTGTTAAATAATCAACCGTTAAGAAAGCTGCTTAACGAGATACTCGATTTAGCACGCATTGAGCGTAATCTTCACAAAAACTACCTTGATGCGGTATCAATCACAGCCTCTAGTTATACAACGGGTGACTCTGTGGCGTTTTTTCAGTCGTTAACCCAACAGCCTTGGCAGCGAGCTAAACGCGAGGGACAAGCGACCCGCATTAATGTTGAACACTTAATGGCATCCAGTGCCATTCCAATGGTGTTTCCAAGTGTTAATGTGTACAACCATTACTTTGGCGATGGTTCAATTCACCAATTGTCGCCGTTAAGTCCTTCTGTGCATTTAGGGGCTGAAAAAATATTTATTATTGGTGTCGATGCACCCAAAGAGTTGCACCCACCTGGTTATCAACCCCACTATCCGGGACTGTCTAATATTGCAGGTCACCTGTTAGATAGTGTTTTTACCGACACATTGCAGTCTGATTTAGAACGTTTACAGCGTATTAATCGTACGCTTGGGTTATTACCAGCGCGTGACAAGCACCAAGAACTGAAACAAATTGAAACCTGTATTATCAATCCATCACAAAACTTTAATATGATTGCTGCGCAGTATTACGATGATATGCCATTAGCTATTAAAGTGTTGCTGCGCATGATCGGGGTGAAAAAACGTTCTCAATCAAGTTTAACGAGTTACTTGTTATTCGAAAAACGTTACACCCAAAAATTGATCGAGATTGGTTATCAAGATGGGCTTAAAAAACTGCCCGAAATACGGAAATTTTTAGAATTAGAGTAACTGATCTGTTAGTCTAATCCATCAAGTAAAAAGCGTTCAACGCGCTCTACCCTGCGTGGTTTGCCTTGCAATACCAAAATATCACCGGCGAGCAAAACCGTTTGCTCTGAGGGCGATTCTATTTCACGGTCTTGACGACGTAATGCACGAACTGATACTCGGCGCTGCTCAAGCTTAAGTTCGCTTATCATGTGATTCACAGCGAATGCGTGTTCAGGTAAAGCGATAACATGTAAGTACTCTAATCGGTCTGAGCTGCTTTCTTCGCTGTCGAGTTTATCACCGGTAAAAAATCCATTTAAAAACTGATAACGATTGCGGCGCTCTTTGCTCACTCTGCGAATAATACGGGTCATTGGTACACCCGACATATACAGTACGTGTGATACGAGCATTAAACTTGCTTCAAGGGTTTCTGGTACCACTTCTGTGACACCTAACTCTTTTAGGGTTTCGAGCTGAGAGTCGTCACGCATACGTACGAGTATCTTAACGGTGGGTGCAATTTGTTTTATCGCATCTACCACGACTTGCGTCTGCTCAAAGTCTGTAAACGTTATGATCACTAAACGAGCGCGTTCAACCCCTGCAGATTTTAAAATATCTTTTTGTTTTACATGACCAAATATAATTGGCTCACCTGCGGCTTTTGCTTCTTGCAATAAAATGGGATTGCTTTCTATTGCAACGTAATCAATGGCTTCGGGCTTTAAAAAGCGAGCGATTGTTTGCCCTACCCGCGAGAACCCACATATAACAACATGGTTATGATACAAGGGGCTGCTATTAGCTGGCTGTTGCCAATACTGCCCTGGCTGAGAAAGCAAACCCAAACGCTTTAGTAAAACAGGTGTTTTTTCAATAAGGTAAGGGGTCAGTGCCATAGACAACACGCCTACCGCAATTAAAAATGAGGCTTGCTCTGAGCTTATCAATAAATGCTGTGAAGCGAGTGCAATCAACACAAAGCCAAATTCGCCCATTTGCCACAGCATAATACCTGCTGCAACGGCATCTTGCTTTCGCTCGCCTATAAGCTGTGCAGAAATAGCCAGAACCGCAATTTTAAAAAATAATAAACCGACTAATACCGCAATAATCCAATACCAACTTTGCAGCACATACAAAATATCTAATTGCATTCCTACGGTAACAAAAAACAGCCCCATTAAAATATCGCGAAACGGTCTAATATCGGCTTCTAATTGGTGACGGTACTGGCTTTCACCGAGCATCATACCGGCCAAAAACGCTCCCAGCGCCATAGAAAGACCAAACAAATACGTTAAACCGGCTGCAAACAATGCCACTAACAATGTGGTGAGCACAAAGAGCTCGTCGGTTCTAACAAGCGCTATTTCTCTAAAGACTTTAGGCAGCACCCACTTGCCTATAGCCCATAACAAAATACACACAAAAGCACCTTTGGTTAATGCAAAGGCAAGTGCGCCAACAATTTCATCAGAGCCACTTTGAGCAAGTAAGGGGTAAATAATTAGTAAGGGCACGACAGCGATATCTTGAAACAACAATACGCCAATTGCTAACTGACCACGCCGCTGATTTAACTCACCTGATTCTTTGAGTAACTTCACGACCACTGCCGTTGATGATAAAGCCATTAAGCTCGCAATCGTAAAGCTATTAAGTAGGCTGTACTCAAGTAACAGTAAAATCAACATGAACACTAGGCTTGTGATCACCACTTGCAGTGACCCTAAGCCAAATACAATATTGCGCATTGCCATTAGGCGCGGTACTGAAAACTCAAGCCCTAAGCTAAACAGCAAAAAAACAATGCCTAGCTCAGCTACAAAGTGCATTTCGTGGCTTTGTGCCATCCAGCCAATACCATGACTCCCCGCTAATAAACCCGTTGCGAGGTACGCCAGAATAGGAGGTAAGCCAATTCGCTTGAAAAACCAAACAAAAATGACCGCAGCTACGAGTAACCCAAAGGCTTGAATCAGCACATTTTGCAAGCAATTACCTCCTTCTACTTAATGATAAAGCCGAACCCTCGTTTAAATATAGCAACCATATGTTTTTCAGCCAGTTTAAAAAAGTGGCACAAATTTCGCTTTATTAAGGAGTATCTAACACTCCGGGGGGAGAACAATCATGGAAAATGTCCATATTTTGACGCAGCGAGTGACTGCAAGAGGCGACTTTATGCCGTTTTCGGCAGAACGTTACCGAATAAGTGAACAGCACAATACACATGACTTAGTGACAAAGTTACAAACAACCCTGTCGATTGAGGGGATTTTGACTATTTTTGCCGAGCATGCAAAACAGCTCATCAATTTGTCTGGGTTGCAGTTTCAATCGGCTTTGGGTGTGTCTGAAAGTGTCGACAGCGATACCACGCACACTCCCTACTCGTTTGATTTAGATTTAGAAAGTGAGCGTTTAGGTCAGCTAATTTATTTTAGCCAATTTCCTATGGGGCAAGCTATCGAAACCAAACTACAGCAATTACATGCTGCGCTTGTTTACCCGCTTCGTAATGCAATTATGTATACACGTGTATTACGCTTGGCAACAAAAGATGCGCTAACGGGGTTAAATAACCGTAGTCAATTTAATGACAGCTTGGCACAAAGACTAGAGCGTTGTCGCCGTCAGCATCGTCCATTTAGCTTAATGTT
Source organism: Pseudoalteromonas sp. bablab_jr011 (assembly GCF_016464045.1). Classification (NCBI taxonomy): domain Bacteria; kingdom Pseudomonadati; phylum Pseudomonadota; class Gammaproteobacteria; order Alteromonadales; family Pseudoalteromonadaceae; genus Pseudoalteromonas; species Pseudoalteromonas sp. bablab_jr011. The sequence goes on from NZ_JACDWU010000167.1 coordinate 9,737, forward strand.
GCTCGATTTAGACAACTTTAAACAAGTGAACGACAATTTCGGTCATAAAATTGGCGACGACGTACTACAAGAATTTGCTAACGTTTTACGTAACTGTGTACGAGGCACAGATTCAATTTTTCGCTTTGGTGGCGATGAATTTGCGCTGTTAATTGACGACCCTGAATTTACCACTAACAAAGTCATCGCAGATCGCGTTATGCGTTTAGTCTCGCAATCAAGCATAATGGCCCAATACGCTGTAACATCGAGCATAGGGTTTACGCTTGCGAATAACCAAGACTGCGAAAATGAAGTGTTTGCCCGCGCAGATAAAGGCCTATACCGTGCTAAAGCCGCGGGTAGAAACTGCGCAAAAGCGTACTAAAAGTCACATTTTTAAAGCGCAAAACAATTCGCAAATATCGTTACGAAAAGCCTAGCTTCCCCCGCTAGGCTTTTTTGTAGCCAATTTATAACCGAGTAATACCAACCAAAAACCTGCAAAAAAACCGCTCAGTAAATAAAGTAAAGCAGCCATTGTCGTTAGTGGCGACACAACCACGAGGGCGAGGGGTGTTAACACCCCTAAAATAAAAAACACGCCGCCTTTGCCTGACCAATACCCTAACAGCAATAACGAGCACGCAACGCCCCCCGCTAGCGCATAAAACAAGGTACTCATTTCAAGCTCAGCAAACGAAAAACCGGCAATAACCGCAACTATAATCGACACAATAAAACCCAGCGGTGCTTTATTAACTAGCGATAAACCAACATGAGCCTGTTCACTCATTTTCACTCTCCCAAAAAATGCCTTCATCTGAACTGTGCGTAGCACTGATAAAATAGCCAACCACTTGAACAAGCTGATCATTATAAAAAATAAGCGGCACTTGTGCACGAACCCAAGGAGCGACCTTCGCATCTTTAAACCAATGTTTGAGCGTATTTGACCCCGGCTTTTTAAGCGGCTTTATGCGCGCTTGCGGGCAATTAAACACCACTTTCACCTGCTCATCAGCCGTTGGCAATCGAATTCCTTTACCGGTTTTAAGTCTTAAAGTTCGGCCATCCGATAAGGTTACGGTTTCAAGATTTATATCACATGATTTGGGTATTGGCTGTTCTGTAACGAAATACCAGTAATGTTGATGGCGACGAACTTGTCCGCTCGCTAAACAGATTTTTAATTGGGCGTCGGCCTGTGCGTTTAAGCCCTGTTCAATAATTTGCTTAAGCTGATTTTCAGAGGGCATTTGATGTGTAAATTGCTTGAGCCACGCGCGTACAAGGTTTGCTTTACGCGTATCAGAAAAATCTTTAATCGCACAACAGCTTAATCCGCCGTGTTTATTTTGACAGTGCGCAAGGTCTGTTTCTGTGTATTCATCTAACAGTGATTGTTGCTGCTGTAATAAGCGAATACTGCGCGCAGCACTTTTCTCAAAGCCCTGAAAGCGGTCGTTTAAAACGGGGATCACCTGATGACGTAAAAAATTACGGTCAAAGCGCTCGTCGCTGTTTGAGTCATCTGTAATATGTTGAATTCCACGCTGTTCAGCAAATAGCTCTATTTGCTGGCGTGTCACATTAAGCAAGGGTCTAAAGCAAACACGCCCAGATGACAACACTCTTTGCTGCTGCATTGCACTTAACCCTTGCAAGCCTGAGCCACGCTTTAGGCGCAAAAAGAACGTTTCAAGCTGATCATTTAAATGCTGACCTAGTAACAACACGCTGCCTTTTGGACTATGCGTATCGAGCGCATCATAGCGTGCGTCTCGGGCTTGCGCCTCGAGGCTGGTTCGTGCTTGTGTTTCAATGTTCACTTTTATTGCTTTAAATGGCACTGCAAGAGAGCGGCATAACGTTTCACAAAATGATTGCCACTGCCCTGCATATTCACTCAAGCCATGATTTACATACACAGCATCTACACTCAGTGCCGTATTTTCACGGTGTAATTCAGCCATTAAATGCAAAAGCACCACAGAGTCGACACCACCAGACAAGGCAACAGTATACGCCTTGTGCCCCTTTGTAATTAAAGGCTCAAGTTCTTTACGAAAATCAGTATAAAGTGGCAAAGTTAACATCGACTGGCACGCTTAAAATAAATTGCGTTGTATTATAAAACAAAAAAAGCCGCAAAAGCGGCTTTTTCATCATTATGCTAATTAGCAATAACCAAACGACATTAAACGTTTGTAACGCTGATCAAGCATTTCATCAAGTGACAAGCCTTGTAAATCAGCTAAATCGCGCTTTAGTTGATTTTTAAGGTTACGCGCCATTGCATCGTAGTTACGATGTGCGCCACCCAGAGGCTCTTCAATCACGTTGTTGATTAAATCTAGTTCTTTAACACGTGCAGCTGTTACACCCATTGCTTCTGCAGCGATAGGCGCTTTATCTGCACTCTTCCAAAGGATTGATGCACAACCCTCTGGTGAAATTACTGAGTAAGTGCTGTACTGCAACATGTTTACGCGGTCACCCACGCCTATTGCCAATGCACCACCCGAACCACCTTCACCAATAACAGTACAGATCGTCGGTACTTTTAATGCAGCCATCACTTTAAGATTACGTGCAATCGCTTCTGATTGACCACGTTCTTCTGCACCAACACCTGGGTATGCTCCCGGCGTGTCGATAAATGTCATGATAGGCATTTTGAAACGCTCAGCCATTTCCATTAAACGTAATGCTTTACGGTAGCCTTCTGGTTTTGGCATACCAAAGTTACGTTTGATTTTTTCAGCTGTATCACGCCCTTTTTGCTGACCAATAACCATGACTGGTTGGCCTTCAAAACGCGCAACACCGCCTAAAATAGCGGGATCGTTAGCAAAAGTACGGTCACCTGCTAGTTCGTCAAATTCCGTGAAAATGCGCTCGATGTAATCACGAGTATAAGGACGCAACGGGTGACGGGCTAACTGTGAAACCTGCCAAGCACCTAACTCAGAGAAAATTTTCTCTTTCATTTCAGCGCTTTTTTCTTTTAATCGACTGACTTCCTCTTCTAATCCAAGGTCTAATTCGCCAGCGCGGCTTACATTTTGTAACTCTTCAATTTTTGCTTCTAATTCTGCGATTGGAAGCTCAAAATCAAGATAATTGAGGCTCATGCTCTAAACTACCTAATTAATTAAATTCTAGTTCTACATCTTGCGCCGCCATCAGTGATAACTTGTGAATTAAGTCATCACTAGGCGTAACACACCATTCGGTTCCTAACGTAATCTCAGCCAACGCATCAGGACGTTGATAGAATACTTTAATAGGACACGTGCCAAACTTATAAGGTTCAAGCACTTTTTGTAAATTATCGAAGAAGTTCGCCTCGATCTGCACCATATTCAGCGTCATTTTAATCGCTTTTATACGCTTTTCTCGCGCTTGAGCAATGGTGCATATGTCTCTGGCGGTCATTGTAATGCCACCGGAGAAGTTATCAAAGCTGACCTGTCCAGATATTACCAAGATATTGTTAACTTGCAGCATATCTTGGTACATTTCAAACTGTTCTGGGAATAAGCGTACATCAATACGGGCACTCTTGTCATCTAAAGTTACAAGACCCCAACGATTTCCCTTTTTATTTATGAGCGTACGCGCCGCAATGACTAAGCCTGCAGCGGTTGACTGCACATCGCGATTCGTTGGCTGCAAATCAACCAAACGCCCCGAAGTATAATATTTAAGCTCTTTTCGGTACTGATTAATCGGGTGACCCGTTAAATACAGCCCTAACGTTTCTTTTTCACCGTCTAACCATTCGTTATCCGTAAGGTCTGGGGCTTTAATAAAGGCTTGTTCAACTTCGTCTGGCTCTGTGGCTAATAAACCAAATAAATCAGCCTGACCAAGCGACTCCGCTTTATGGTGCTGGTCTGCCGCTCGCATGGCATCTTTTAAACTAGCTAACAATGTTGCACGACCAGGCTGGGTTTTATCAGGGCCTAACTGATCCAGCGCCCCCGCATAAATAAGTTTTTCTACTACGCGTTTATTTAAACGTTTTAAATCAACGCGAGCGCAAAAATCAAATAAGTCTTTAAACGGGCCGCCTTCTTTACGCGCTTCTAAAATGGCTTCTACTGGGGCTTCACCCACCCCTTTAATCGCACCAATACCGTAAACAATTTGGCCTTTTAAGTTAACCGTAAACTTGTACTCACCCGCATTTACATCAGGCGGTAGCAAGGTTAACTTCATGTTTTCACATTCGTCGACCAAGGTAACAATTTTATCGGTGTTATCCATATCAGCCGACATTACGGCCGCCATAAACTCGGCCGGATAATGCGTTTTCATCCACAGAGTTTGATACGACACCAATGCATAAGCAGCGGAGTGAGATTTGTTAAAGCCGTAACCTGCGAACTTTTCGACCAAGTCGAAGATTTTTATCGCTAGTTCGCCGTCAATACCGTTCTTTTCTGCACCTTCTTCGAAGGTTGAACGCTGCTTGGCCATTTCTTCAGGTTTTTTCTTACCCATTGCACGGCGAAGCATGTCTGCGCCACCAAGGGTATACCCTGCCAATACCTGCGCAATCTGCATTACCTGCTCTTGATACAGGATGATGCCGTAGGTCGGCTCTAATATTGGCTGTAAGCTTTCATGTTGCCACTGTACATCGGGGTACGATATTTCTTCACGCCCATGCTTACGGTCGATAAAGTTATCTACCATGCCTGATTGCAGTGGACCCGGTCGGAATAATGCCACGAGTGCAATCATATCCTCAAAGCAGTCAGGTTTTAGACGACGAATAAGGTCTTTCATGCCGCGCGATTCTAGCTGGAAAACCGCGGTCGTCTCAGCACGGAGCAATAAGTCAATGCTGGGTTTATCATCAAGCGGGATTGCATTGATATCAACGGGGTCTTTACCTTCGCGCGCTAAACGCTCGTTGGTCATGTCGAGCGCCCATTGCAAGATGGTTAATGTTCTTAAACCTAAGAAGTCGAACTTAACCAAGCCTGCGGTTTCAACGTCATTTTTGTCAAATTGAGTTACCGGGAACTTGCCTTCATCGTCGCAATAAAGTGCAGCAAAATCGGTGATCGTGGTGGGTGAAATTACCACCCCCCCTGCGTGTTTACCGGCATTACGTGTACACCCTTCAAGAATGCGACACATGTCGATAAGCTCTTTTACTTCTTCGTCACCGTCATAGGCTTCTTGTAAACGCGGTTCTACATCAAACGCTTTCGCAAGCGTCATACCGGGGTCGCCAGGGACTAGTTTTGATATGCGATCGACAAACCCATAAGGGTGGCCAAGTACACGCCCCACATCACGAATAACCGCTTTTGCAGCCATGGTACCAAAGGTGATAATTTGCGATACCGCGTCGCGGCCATACAATGCCGATACGTGATCAATCACTTCATCACGTCTGTCCATGCAGAAGTCAACGTCAAAGTCGGGCATGGATACACGTTCAGGGTTCAAGAAACGTTCGAATAGTAAGTCAAATTCAAGCGGATCTAAGTCGGTAATTTTAAGTGCATATGCAACCAACGAGCCCGCACCCGAGCCACGTCCCGGTCCCACTGGAATATTGTTATCCTTACTCCACTGGATGAACTCCATTACGATTAGGAAGTAACCCGGGAACCCCATTTGGTTAATTACATCGAGCTCGATTTGTAAGCGCTCATCGTATTCTACGCGCTTTTCTTTTCGCTCTTCTTCATCGGGGAATAAAAACTGCAATCGCTCTTCAAGACCATCTTTCGATACTTTAACTAAGAATTCATCGATTTTGAGCGAGCCCGTTGGGTAATCGGGTAAAAAATAGGTGCCCAACTGCACGGTTACGTTACAGCGTTTTGCAATTTCAACGGTGTTTTCGAGCGCTTCAGGAATATCACTAAAGAGCTCAGCCATTTGCTCAGCTGTTTTTAGGTATTGCTGATCAGAAAAACGTTTTGGTCGGCGCTTATCTTCAAGGGTGTAACCATCATGAATTGCAACACGAATTTCGTGGGCTTCGAAGTTTTCAGGTTTTAAAAACACCACCTCGTTAGTGGCCACCACGGGCAGTTGTTCTTGGCTTGCTAATTCTACCGCTAAATGAAGGTAATCTTCTTCAAACGGGCGCTCAGTCCGAATAAGCTCAATATAATAGTGGTCACTAAAGTGTTGCTTATAGAAACTCACCACCGACTCAATCAGGCCGGCATTGCCTTTAAGTAATGCTTTGCCTAAATCGCCATCTTTTGCGCCTGATAAAATTATGAGGCCATTTTTGAGCCCCACCAGCCATTCACGGTCAATCACGGGACGATGAAAAACATGCCCGCGTTGATACGCTTTAGAGATTAATAACGTGAGGTTTTTATAGCCTTCGTTATCTTTGGCTAAAATAGTTATTCGGCATGGTTCATCTTCGAATTCTGGGCTTCGTAACCAAAAATCAGCTCCCACAATTGGCTTAATTCCAGCGCCATGTGCAGCCCCATAAAAACGCACCAAACCACATAAGTTCATCTGGTCTGTTATGGCCAGCGCTGGCATTTGTAGCTCTTCTGCTTTGGCAACGATTGGTTTTGTTTTTGCGAGGCCATCCACCATTGAAAAATCAGAATGAACACGTAAATGAACAAATTGCGGCGCAGGCATTAGCGTTGCTCTCCTTTTAACGCCAAAATGCGCTGCACAGGTTTAAAGCTTTTGCGATGCGCATTAATAGCACCATACTGTTCTAGTGCAGCAAAATGCGCTTTGGTAGGGTAACCTTTATGTCCTGCGAAGCCGTATTCTGGATAGCGTTTATCGAGTTCAATCATTTCGTCGTCTCGGGCCACTTTCGCAAGAATTGATGCAGCCGAAATCTCTTCCACTAAGCTGTCGCCTTTAACTACCGCTTGCGCAGGTATGGTTAATTGGCTAGGAACGCGATTACCGTCAATAAATACAAACTCAGGTTTTACACTGAGTCCTTCAACCGCACGGCTCATTGCCAGCATAGTGGCATGTAAAATATTAAGCTCGTCAATCTCGCTTGGGCTACAACGACCAATGGCATAACACAGGGCTTTTTCTTTAATTTCTGCAGCTAAAAGTTGGCGTTTTTTATCCGACAATTTTTTTGAGTCGGCTAGTCCCACAATCGGTTTTGCAGGGTCGAGGATCACCGCGGCGGTTACTACGTCACCAACGAGCGGGCCACGTCCTACTTCATCAACACCGGCAATATAATTTACATGTGGTCGATCAATCTGCATTTAGTAACTCCGCGACTGCTGTTGCAGCTTGTTCGTTGGCATTTAACCTAATTTCTTTATGAATCGCTAAAAAGCGTGCTTTTAGTTCACTATTATCTGAATTTAACATAGGTGTGAGTGCATTTGTTAAATTATCAACATTACATTCTGTTTGTAGGTACTCGGGGACAAGCTCTTCATCGGCCAGTAAATTCGGTAGCGAAAAGTACTTGATGTTAAAGGTAAACAGCGTTTTAAATATCCAATAGCTCATTGGCTTTATTTTATACCCTACTACCATTGGCTTTTTATAGAGCATGCCTTCTAATGTCGCGGTCCCTGAGGCAAGTAAAATCGCATCGGCAGCTTGCATAGCAAGATTTGACTGGCCGTCGAGTAACTGTAATTTTAAATGAGGGGCTGTTTTTTCTAGAATGTCACAAAACTGAGTTTTTCGTTTTTCGTTAACGAGTGGTACCACTATTTTCAGTGCTGGGTTTTCTGCCTGTAGTTTAGCGGCTGTTTGAATGTAAGTGTCACTCAAAAGACCCACTTCTGAGCCTCGGCTGCCCGGTAAAAGCGCCAATACTTTGTCTGAATCTGATAAACCGAGTGCATTACGCGCTTTGCTCTGATCATGCTCCAGCGCAATATCATCAGCCAGCGTATGACCAACAAATGTGCAAGGCACGTTGTGTTTGTCATAAAATGCTTTTTCGAATGGTAATAAAGCCAACACTAAATTAGTTGCTGCGCTGATTTTATGAATACGCTTTTCACGCCACGCCCAAACAGAGGGGCTCACATATTGAATTGTTTTGATACCTGCTTCTTTTAGCGGCTTTTCAACACGTAAGTTAAAGTCTGGCGCATCGATACCAATAAACACATCAGGCGGATTATCTATAAAATGTTGCACGAGTTGTTTGCGAATTTTTAATAAGCGCGGTAAGCGCCCCAACACTTCAACCAGCCCCATTACCGACAACTCATCCATATCGAATAACGTTGTACAACCCGCAGCTTGCATACGCGGCCCTGCAATTCCTTCAAAAATAGCATCTGGGAAACGTACTTTAAGTGCTTTAATGAGCCCTTCACCTAAAATATCACCTGATAACTCACCTGCCACCAAGGCAATACGTAACGGCTTTGTTTGTTCTTTCATTCGTTGATAATTCGCAACTTTCTGCACTAATAAAAATGAGTTTACCGTGTTTTAGCAATCGGATAAATGTCACAGAGTTAATAAATACTAGAAATTAAAATTGCGATTAAAAGTTGCTCTAAAAGCCGTTTATAAAATAGATAAAAACAATGCCAGCACAGGGGGCTACTCACTTTTGAGTAAGTCAAAGGGGTTGAATTAGTAATTAATTACTTTCTTAAACTATAGATTAATCATTTGAAATATTTAGTTTTTATCTCTAATCTGTAGAATTAACGAACAATCGCTATCATATTAATTTCCTATTTTCTATTGACTAAAATAGATACAAGGTTAATATTCACGAAGTTTCAGTAATTACTGAAACTTTGAAAGCTATTTTTTTTGTCGTGTCTACCGCACCCTTTAATAAGGAGCTAAACAATGATAGATGAAACATTTGTGGATCTATCGCGATTGCAATTTGCAATTACTGCCCTCTTTCACTTTCTATTTGTACCACTCACTATAGGTATGACGTGGATTTTGGTGATCATGGAATCCGTTTATGTGATGACAGGTCGTGAAATTTACCGTGATATGACTAAATTTTGGGGTAAGTTGTTTGGTATAAACTTTGCGATTGGTGTGGCTACTGGTCTCACTATGGAGTTTGAGTTTGGTACTAACTGGTCTTATTACTCTCACTATGTGGGTGATATTTTTGGCGCTCCTCTGGCTATTGAAGGGTTGATGGCGTTCTTTTTAGAATCGACCTTTGTCGGCATGTTTTTCCTTGGTTGGGAGCGACTCACAAAACGCCAACACCTTGCAGCGACTTTTTTAATGGCTTTAGGCACTAACCTTTCGGCATTGTGGATTTTGATTGCCAATGGTTGGATGCAGAACCCTGTGGGCGCAGAGTTTAACTATCAAACCATGCGCATGGAAATGACCAGCTTTGCGGAGCTAGTATTCAACCCCGTCGCACAGGTTAAATTTATTCATACGGTGTCTGCCGGTTATGTCGCGGCTTCAATGTTCGTACTCGGCATCAGTAGTTGGTACATACTCAAAGGTCGTGATTTGGCCTTTGCGAAACGTTCATTCTCTGTTGCATCAGGTTTTGGCCTTGCCTCTATTTTATGCGTTATTTTACTAGGAGATGAGTCTGGTTATGAAGTAGGCGAAGTGCAAAAAGTTAAACTGGCTACAATCGAGGCTGAATGGCACACAGAAGAAGCGCCCGCAGCATTTACACTGGTAGGTATTCCTGACTCTGAACAGCAAGTCACCCATGCTGCGGTTAAAATACCTTATGCGCTGGGCATTATTGCGACACGTTCGATTGATGAACAAGTCACGGGTATCAAAGATTTAGAAAAACAACACGAAACACGTATTCGTAACGGTATGCAAGCATACGAGTATCTCGAAAAATTGCGTGGTGGTGATGACTCCGCCGAGAACATTGCCAAGTTCGATACACTGAAAGCTGACCTCGGTTATGGTCTGTTGCTTAAACGCTACACTCCTAATGTGGTTGATGCCACAGAAGCGCAAATTCAGAAAGCGGTGAAAGACTCATTTCCGAAAGTGGGGCCCATGTTTTGGTCATTTAGGATAATGGTTGGCTGCGGTGTGATTATGTTAGGGGTCTTTGTACTGGCCTTTTACTATAACGCCAAACGCGTTATAGAGCATAAGCGTTGGTTACTCTGGGCCGCCGTGTGGAGTATTCCATTACCTTGGATTGCTATTGAGTTCGGTTGGATTGTTGCTGAATATGGACGTCAACCATGGGCTATTTCAGAAATATTACCCACATTTTTAGCAACCTCCTCGTTAACGGTAAATGATTTGCTGATCAGCATTACGGGCTTTATTGTATTTTACACCGGTCTAGCAACCGTTGAAGGTTGGTTGATGCTGCGCTTTGTTAAACAAGGGCCTAGCTCTTTGCACACAGGTAAATATCATCACGAACTCATTAAAGAAGACTCGCTAGCAGGCCAAGGAGTACAGTCATGATCTTTGATTACGAAACACTAAAATTAATCTGGTGGGTATTAATCGGTGTGCTCCTGATTGGCTTTGCTGTTACCGATGGCATGGATATGGGGGTGGCTATTTTGCTCCGCCTTGTTGGCAAAACAGATGTCGAGCGCCGAACCGTTATAAATACCATCGGGGCTCACTGGGATGGTAACCAAGTGTGGTTTATTACCGCTGGGGGTGCATTATTCGCTGCATGGCCTATGGTGTATGCTGCTGCATTCTCAGGCTTTTATTTTGCAATGATGTTGGTCTTATTTGCGCTGTTTTTCAGACCACTTGGGTTTGATTATCGCTCAAAAATTGAGTCAGCTCGTTGGCGAAATAACTGGGATTGGGGCTTGTTTGCAGGCAGTTTTATTCCTGCACTCGTATTTGGGGTTGCTTTTGGTAACTTGCTACAAGGTGTGCCTTATCATATTGACGATTTATTACGTGTAAGCTATCAGGGCTCATTCTTTGCTTTACTTAATCCATTTGCCATTGTTGCTGGCTTAATAAGTGTGCTTATGTTGGTTGGTCATGCGGGTATGTGGCTGCAACTTCGTACCGATGCAGACGTAGCCAAACGCTCAGCACAATATGGCCGATATGCACTTATGGCGTTTATTGTATTGTTTGCCTTAGCAGGTGTTTGGATATCGCAAATTGACGGTTATACAATCGTCAGCATGGGCGACACTCAAGGCTATGCGAACCCACTGGCTAAAAAAGTAACGCAGGCACCAGGTGCATGGCTTGATAACTATACAAAAATGCCACTAACGATGCTTTTCCCAGCGCTAACATTTGTGATGGCGGCACTGGCTATTGTGTTATCTAAATTACAAAAGCCTGCGTTAGCACTTGTTTCATCAAGCATCATGTTGGCTGGAGTTATTTTAACAGCAGGCATGTCAATGTTCCCGTTTATTATGCCTTCAAGCAACAACCCTAATATTAGTCTTACTATGTGGGATGCGGTTTCGAGCCATATGACCCTCAATGTTATGTTTGTTGTTGCCATTATTTTTGTTCCTTTAATTTTAACTTACACGACCTGGTGTTATGTGAAGATGTGGCGAAAAGTCACTATCGCTGAAATCGAAAACAACACTCACGGTAGCTATTAAGGAGATTTAATTATGTGGTATTTTGCCTGGATATTAGGTGTTCTATTAGCCTGTACACTTGGGGTAATTAACGTGATGTGGTACGAATTTCATCAACATAAAGATTCTATCGCTGATGATGAGCTAGAGCTGTACGCGAGACTCAAAAACAACGATGACAACTAAACCCCGACCAAATCGCGCGCAGCAGCAAACGCTGCGCGCTTTTTTAAAGCAGTATAGTCAGTCCGCTTCTGGGCTGCTTAAATTAAGCATTAGTCTGGGCACTTTCAATGCCCTGTTAATGATTGCCTCTTGTTACCTTCTTGCGAATGCAGTTCATCAAGTCATATTTGAACAAGCAAACTTGCAAGCCGTAAGCCCTTTATTATGGCCTCTTGCTGGGCTAATTTTAGTTCGTGCTTTGTTGGTTGCGCTAAGTGAACGCGTGAGTAACCTTGCCGCGTTAAAAATAAAAAACGTGATGCGAAATACATTGCTAGAAAAGCTCACCAAACTTGGGCCAGCCTACAGTGAACAAAAAGGTCATGGCGCTACACTTAATACCTTACACAATGGTGTTGAAGCACTGCATCAATATTACGCCAACTATATTCCAAGTGTGGCTTACAGTGCACTTATTCCATTTGCGATATTAGTGGTGATTTTTCCAACCGATTACAAAGCAGGCCTCATTTTCCTATTAACAGCCCCGCTTATCCCATTTTTTATGATTTTAGTGGGCCATAAGGCTGAACAGTTAAACCAAGAGCGTTGGCAAAAGCTAGCGGTACTAGGAAATTACTTTTTTGACAGATTACAAGGACTGACTCAACTCAAGCTCTTTAATGCAACCAAGCGTGAGCTAAATAGCATAAGTCAGATTTCTGATGATTACCGTGGTGCGACCATGGGGGTGTTGAAAGTCGCCTTTTTATCATCTTTCGCCCTTGAGTTTTTAGCCACCATTAGTGTTGCCCTTGTTGCCGTTATTATTGGCTTTAGGCTGTTTTTTGGCACGCTCGACTTTGCCACTGGTTTTGTGGTGTTATTACTGGCTCCTGAGTTTTATTTACCGCTTAGGCAAATGGGCACCCACTACCATGCAAAACTTGAAGGTATCAGCGCTGCTGCTGATATGGTCGAGATTATTAATCACAGTGAAGCAGATGATCACACGGGTACATCCCCTCTCCCATTACCACTTGAAGACATAAAACTAACCGCTCTCAGCTATCACTACCCCGAAACAAACGAAGGGGTGACAGATATCAATTTAACATTACCTAACACGGGTTTAATTGCATTTGTTGGCGAAAGTGGCTCAGGGAAAAGTACTTTATTTGACTGCCTATTAGGTTTTCATCATCACGCTAACCACGCCATTAACATCAACGGACAACCCTTAAGTGACACGGCTTTAAGTGATTGGTATGCACAGCTTGCATGGATCCCTCAACACGCCACTTTATTTTACCGAAGTGTTGCCGACAATCTGCGTCTAGCCAAACCTGATGCATGCCAAGACGAGCTCATTGAAGCCGCCAGTAAAGCGGGCGCACTTGAATTTATTAACGCTTTACCACATGGCTTTGATACCTTACTGGGTGAGCAAGGTGAAGGCCTCTCCGGTGGGCAAAAACAGCGCATAGCGCTTGCCCGTGCATTTTTAAAAGATGCCCCAGTTCTACTACTCGATGAACCTACAGCACATTTAGACAGCCAAACAGAACAGCTTATCAACCAAGCAATCTGTGAATATGCGAAAAATCATTTAGTCTTGGTCATTGCTCACAGACTTAATACGGTAAAGCACGCTGATACCCTTTACGTAATGCAGCAAGGCAGCATTGTAGAATCGGGCCGTTATAAACAACTGGTCAACGACGCGGGGCTATTTGCAAAACTGGTAAGTCGAGGTGAAGCCCCTGCATAATTTTGTACGCTTACTTAAACTATGCAAACCGCATGCTGGCATGCTGTTACTGGGGGCTTTTTTAGCAAGCTTAACCGTGCTGGCTAATGTGGGTTTACTGGCTATTTCAGGCTGGTTTTTGGCCGCGATGGCTGCCGCTGGCATTGCCGGTGTGCAGATGAACTATTTTACTCCAGCAGGCGTGATCCGCTTTTTAGCGATTGTGCGAACCGCATCGCGTTATGGCGAGCGAATGATTACACATAACGCGACATTTTTATTATTGAGCGAGATTCGCGTAAAAATGTTCGCAACACTGAGTCGGCTCAATAATGTCGATTTAGCAATGAGCCGCAGTGCCGATTTAGTCAATCGATTACAAAACGATGTCGACGCGCTCGATAAGTTTTACTTAAATGTGCTGCTACCAATCATCGTTGCGCTTTTTACTATCCCAATTGTGCTGGCGTTTATGGCAGCGTATAACGCCGACGTTGCATTGCTATGCTTTATTTCATTAATGGTTATAGGGGTGCTACTCCCGGCTTTACTAAGCCGTAAACTTCATAAAGAAGCGCATGTCGAAACACAACTTAGTGCAGAATTAAGAGCTGAACTTGCCGATACATTAAAAGGGGCAAGAGAGCTTGCTGTATATCAAGCACAAAACGCTCAACTCACGCATTGTGATTCTTTAAGCCAACAATACAATGCTCAGCTTTATAGCCGCCATAAAGCGGTTGCAAACAGCAATGGTTTAAGCACCTTAGTTATTCAACTGACTATGCTGACAAGTGTGTTTATGATTATTCCATTGGTTTCTCTGGGCACCATGAAAAACGTTGAACTGGCTATGCTGGCATTATTTGTTCTAGCAAGCTTTGAAACTGTACTCACCCTGCCTACAGCGTTTATAGAATTACCTCTGACCTTAAGCGCCGCAGAGCGCCTGTTCGTACTTGAAGACAATCACAGCAAAGCCAATACACAGCAAAATGAAATAGACAATCAATCAGCGCTCGGTCTTACGTTAAGTAATGTCAGTTATCAATACGCTGGAAGCACACATAAGGCACTTAATAACATCAACGTGTCTGTCTGTGCTGCAAGCAAGGTTGCGCTGGTTGGTGCCAGTGGCAGTGGTAAAACCACGCTTGTTAATTTACTCACCGGTCTTTGGCCACTGCAATCAGGCTCTTTAAAGCTGACCACAGACGAGCACAGTTTTGAGCTTGAGAGCATGACACCTTCAGCACGCTTTAAACAACTGACAATTGTTGCGCAGCAGCATCATATTTTTGATGGCACTCTGCGTGAAAACCTACTCTATGCAGCGCCTGATGCAACAGATGAAATGCTTATTCAAGCCTGCGAACAAGCAGAACTCAGCTCTTGGCTTAACAATTTAAAGGCTGGGCTCAATACCCGTTTAGGCATAGCAGGTAGAAAGCTGTCGCACGGTCAATCACGCCGTATTGCAATTGCTCAAGCCATATTAAGGCACGGTAATTTAGTCATTCTTGACGAACCGACAGAAAGCTTAGATAACCACACTAAATACCATTTGCTTAATACACTTGAGACAGTTTGGGCAGATAAAACGATGCTCACTATTACCCATGACCCAGCCATGCTTAGCCGGGTTGATAAGGTCATTTGGTTAGAGCAAGGGAAAATAAGAGCAGTGGCCACTCATGCAGAGTTGCTTGCAAACGAAGCTGATTATGTTGAGCTGATCACGCGCTTTTAATCGAGCTGCTCAACGGTAACGTCAATCACACCGTGCTTTAAGGAAGCAATTTCTGAAAACGCCTGCTTAGATAAATCAATAATGCGACCGCGAATAAATGGGCCGCGGTCGTTAATGGTAACAATCACACTTTTGTTGTTGGCAAGGTTCGTCACTTTGACCCGTTTGCCAAACCTAAGTGTTTTATGAGCAGCACTCAAGGCTTGTTGATTAAAAGCCTCCCCGCTTGCTGTCGTTCGACCATGGTACTTGTCAGCGTAATAACTCGCTTTACCTTTTTCTATCGCGCCCTTTGGTACGGAAGGTGCGCTACTACAGCCACTCATTAGCAAGGTCGCTAACACTAAAATAAAGAGTTTGTTCATATTGATTGTCCTTTTTAATCAATAAATTTAGCAAATCCTTGCTTAGTAAAACCTGAACTACAGATACAAAAAAGCCACCTGTCGGTGGCTTTTCGTCTATCGCTATTGATTAGCGAATGATTCCGCGCTCAGAACTTTTCACAAAGTCGATCATAAGCTGAACGGCTGGGTATTTTGCTGCATCTTCGCTGAGTTCAGCGATTGCCTCTTCTACACCTAGGCTCTTACGGTAAAGTGTTTTATACGCACGGCGTGTTGCCATTATTTCATCACTATCAAAGCCACGACGTTTCATGCCTTCTGTATTGATAGCAACGGGTCCTGCTGGGGTACCAATCGTTGTAACAAACGGAGGAACATCTTTGTTAACGCCTGAATACATGCCAACAAATGCATGTGCACCCACTTTACAAAATTGATGAATACCCGAGTTACCAGCAAGAATAACCCAATCACCAATGTGTACATGGCCTGCAACAGATGCATTATTAGCAAAAATAACGTTATCGCCAATAACGGCATCATGCGCAACATGGGTGTACGCCATAAACAAGTTATTGCTACCAATTTTAGTAACACCTTGGTCTTGGATAGTACCGCGGTGGATTGTTGCACATTCACGAATTACGTTGTTATCACCGATAATTAACGTAGTTGGCTCATTAGCATATTTTTTGTCTTGGCAAGCTTCACCAACCGATGCAAATTGAAAAATATGGTTACCAGAACCTATTGTCGATGGGCCTTTAACAACCACATGAGACTCAATGATACAGTTATCACCAATTTCTACATCATTACCAATGTAGCTGTATGGGCCAACTGAAACATTATTTCCAAGCTTCGCACCTGGTTCGATTATCGCCGTAGGATGGATCACTGTTAAAACTCTCTTCTCGCACACATGATTTCGGCAGTACACACTACTTTGCCGTCAACTTTTGCTTCTGCTGCAAATTTCCATATATTGCGGCGCTCTTTTACAAACTCTACATGCAAATGCATCGTATCGCCAGGTAAAACGGGTTGCTTGAATCGCGCATTATCAATCGCAGCAAATAAATAAAGTTCATTTTCGCTGCGGTTTTCAACTGTTTTAAAACCAAGTAAACCAGTCGCTTGAGCCATTGCTTCTAAAATCAACACACCTGGGAAGATTGGTTGATTAGGAAAATGTCCCGTAAAAATAGGTTCATTCACTGTTACATTTTTAATAGCATGTAACGACTCGCCTGGCGTGTAATCTAGTACACGGTCAACAAGCAACATCGGATAACGATGCGGAAGTAAACTCAAGATATCTTGGATATCAAGACTATTTAATTCATTTGCCAAAATAGCTTCCTTATTTGTCTTCAATATTGAGTGACTTTGTCAGTGACTCAAGTGCTTTAATGCGGTCTTTCATATCACCTAAATTACGGATATGGGCGATACTGCGTCGCCATTCTTTATTGGTTAGATGCGGTAAACCAGATGAGTAGATCCCAGGTTCAGTGATTGCCTTTGTCACCATACTCATGCCCGTGATTATAGCACCATCGCATACGCTAATGTGACCATTAATTGCGACCATGCCACCAATCTGACAATTCTTACCAATCACGGTACTGCCAGCAAAAACAGTGCAACCAGCAACGGCTGTACCTGAACCGATCTCGACATTATGCGCTATTTGACATTGATTATCGATAATTACATTACTATGGATGAGTGTGTCGTCAAGTGCACCACGGTCAATGGTGGTCGATGCCCCAACTTCAACTTTATCACCTATAATAACGCGACCCAGCTGCGGAATTTTCACCCACTCGCCACGCTCATTTGCATAGCCAAACCCGTCACTGCCGACCACGGTATTCGCCTGAAATAAGCAGTCACTGCCAATTTCAACGTCGTGGTAAATAGTGACATTAGCCCAAAGTTTAGTGCCTTGACCTATTTTTGCATTTTCGCCAATGAAACAACCTGGGCCAATTTGCACATCATTTGCAATCACGGCACCGGCTTCAATCACGACGTTAGCAGCAATCGCGGCATTATCACCAATTGAGGCTGAATCGTGAATGACTGCACTCGGATGAACACCTGTCGTAGCAGAGCGTGGCGTCGTGTCCATTAATTGAGCTAGCTTGGCGTAGCACACGTACGGGTTAGCAACAATAATCTTGTTACCCGCAAAATACTCAGCGTCGGCAGGTGATAAGATCACCGCACTGGCTTGTGTATCATCTAACTGCGAGCGATATTTCTTGTTCGCTAAAAATGCAATATGCCCAGTACGGGCATTTGCAAGTGTTGATATTTTTTTAATCTCTGTAGCGCCATCACCCTGAAGTTCGGCGCCCAGAAGATCCGCAATCTGCGAAAGCGTGTAGTTTTGCATATATGGTTTCTATTGCTTACTTACTTTTTCAACTACTTTATCTGATAAATCAGATACTGTTTTAGAGTTAACGTAAATTGTGGTTTCT
Source organism: Pseudoalteromonas sp. bablab_jr011 (assembly GCF_016464045.1). Classification (NCBI taxonomy): domain Bacteria; kingdom Pseudomonadati; phylum Pseudomonadota; class Gammaproteobacteria; order Alteromonadales; family Pseudoalteromonadaceae; genus Pseudoalteromonas; species Pseudoalteromonas sp. bablab_jr011. The sequence continues at coordinate 27,742 of NZ_JACDWU010000167.1, forward strand.
TTCACTTTTACTTCGTCAAACTTGCCAGCTTTAGCAACTTCTTCAATTGCATCTAAGATTAGCTTTTGTACTTTCGCTAATTCTTGGTTTTGACGCATTTTGATTTCTTGCTCTAAAGGACGGCCTTTTTCTGCAAGTTGTTGTTGCATACCTTGAATCTTAGTACGTAATTCTTCTTTTTGCTTGTCGCTCATTGTCGTTGCTTCACGCTTGAACTTTTCAGCTTCAAAACGGATATCACCTTGCAGCTTTTCAAGCTCCTGACGACGCTCTGAGAATTCAGCTTCAAGTGTTTGTTCAACTTTCGCCATTTGAGGGATTTGTTTATAGATTTCTTGCATGTCTACAATCCCTACCTTGTGCGCAAAAGCATTAGTAGATAGGCCCATAGACAATGTAGCAAGAAGTGCAAACGCTGTTGATTTAAATGATTTTTTCACAAAAAACTCCTTTAGAATGTATTACTAATATTAAAGCTGATGGTCTTCGTATCGTCATCTTCTTCTTTTTGCAATGGATACGCAAAACTGATCAGCATTGGACCCATTGGAGAGATCCATTGTAGTGATAGACCGGTTGACACCCTAAAGCGCATAGGATCTGAATAATCCTCTAGTTTAGCGCGTTGATCAGGTAACAAGTTTTGATAACGGTCAATGTTAAACTCTGTATCCCATACGTTCGCAGCATCCACGAAGAAGCTTGTACGTACAGAGCTGGTGTTTTCTTCATCTAAGAAAGGCGTAGGAACAATAAGCTCCATACCTGCAACAGCTTTGGCGTTACCACCAATTCGGCCTCGAGGTATTAATACATCAAATTCTGATGCACCACCGATACTGCCTGTTGTTGTGCCATCTGGCAGTGGTGTGCCCGGAATACTTTGTGGCTCACGAGATACCGCGCGCGGTAGAATTGTATTACGGTCAAAACCACGCAGTTCCATCTCGGTGATACGGAAGAACTCTTGGAAAGGCAGCGTTTGGTCATAGCCATTTGTCGTGCCATAACCATTACCATAAGCAAGGGCTGCACGCGTTGAGAATACCCAACGATGGTCATTACTGATTGGCCAGTAAAAACGTGAATCATAATTTAGCTTAAAGTAAGTTAAATCTGAATTCGGCGTTGTACCAGTTAAGTTCAGTGACTGACGCGAACCCGCTGTTGGGAATAAACCACGGTTTACAGTAACACGCGACCACCCTGCACTCAGCTCAAACTTGGTAAAGTCGAAACCTGCATCTGGATTTTCTGGGTCTAAGAAGGTTTCACGCATTACACGTGTTTGCTCATATTCTGCAATATCAGACAGTTCTTCTTGAATCCAACGGAAACCAAAGTTAATACGGTTCACCGCATCAATTGGGAAACCAATATTGGTACCAATACCATAACTCTTCGATTTATAGTCGATAAGACTAAATTTGCTCGCATCATAGTTGCTATAGAAGATACTACTTCCTTGCGATACACCATCCGGCGTAAAGTAAGGGTCGGTATACGACAAGCTGATACGCTCAGAACCACGTGAGGTATTAATGTTAAAGCCAATTTGGTTACCGGTGCCTAAGAAGTTTGATTCACTCACACCAATATTAAATTGCAAACCCAAGTATGAACCATACGCAAGGCCCGCATTAAAGCTACCAGCAGATTGTTCTTTAACCGTAAAGTCTACATCAACTTGGTCGTCAACACCGGGAACTGGCACCACATTAAAATCAACACTTTCCATGTATGGAAGACGTTGAATTTGTAATTTTGAACGCTCAAGATTTTGATTTGAAAGCCATGCACCTTCAAGCTGTGTCATCTCACGACGAACAACTTCATCCGCAGTATTTTGGTTACCACCAACAATGATTCGGCGAACATACACACGCTTACCTGGATTAACAGACAGTGTCAGTTGCACTTCTTTCTTTTCATCATCAATCTCAGGAATGGTGCGCACTTCTGCGTTTGCATAGCCAAAACGTGCTAAGTAGCTTTTGATAAATTCTTCAGATGACGTAACCACTGAGCCATTATAAAGCTCACCAGTTTTTAGCGGTATAACACTCTTAATTAGCTCTTCTCGACCTAATAAATCACCGATGAAGTCAAAACCCTTTACGGTGTATTTTACACCTTCGCTAATATTAGCGGTTACATAAACAGAGTCGCGCTCAGGGCTAACCGATACCTGTGTTGAATCGATATTAAAACGCAGGTAACCACGGTCTAAGTAGTAACTACGAATTTTCTCTAAATCGCCTTCGATAGTTTGCTTTTGATAACGGTCACTCGACATAAACTTCCACCACGGCAAGTCTTGTTGTGACTCAGCAAGTTTTAGCAATTCTTCGTCAGAGAATAATTCGTTACCCACGAGGTTTATTTGACGAATTGACGCGGCGTCACCTTCATCAAACTTAAATAATAATTTTACACGGTTACGTGGCAGCTTTGTGATGCTAACTTCCACTTTTGCATTGTATTTACCAATACTGTGGAAAAACTCAACTAAGCCTTTTTCAATGTTATCAAGTACCGTTTTATCAAGCGGCTCACCAGTACGAATATCTTGCTGGTCTAGCGACTCGTTTAACTGCTCATCTTTGATGTCTTTGTTACCATCAAACTCAATGAGGCTAATCGTAGGGCGCTCAGTTACTCGAAAAATGACGTTATTACCGTCACGTAACGCTTTAATATTGTCAAAGTGACCAGAGCGATAGAGAGCCTTTATGGTTCTTGAAATTGTGTACTCATCAATATTATCGCCCACGTTGATCGGAATATGGGTTAGCGCTGCACCTAGAGCAACACGTTGTAAACCTTCAACTTTTAAATCTTCTACAATAAAGGAGTTTTGGCCTAGGGCTGCAAAGCTTGCACCTAATAAACTTGAAACTGCCAAATGTTTTTTTATAGCCATTTTGTTATCTTTATCCTTTACAACTGTATTACCGCTCAACACCTTATAAATTAAACTTTTGCGGTGTTTTACAATCGTGTTCAAATTGGAATTTTTCACTTATTTGTTATAAACGCGATACATCATTGAACAAAGCGAAACATGTTAAAAATATGAGTAGCAAGGCACCCACTTTAAAACCAAATTCTTGCGTCTTTTCAGAGACCGGCTTTTTGCGAAAAAGTTCAATTATGTAATACATTAAGTGCCCACCATCAAGCACTGGCAACGGTAACAAGTTAAATACGCCAAGGTTTACACTGATCAAAGCTAAAAAGCTTAAAAATGCAACCAAGCCATAGCTTACGCTAGTTCCCGCTCCAACTGCAATGCCTACAGGGCCACTTAAATTTTTAACCGAGACTTGACCTGTAATTAAATTACCAATCATGTCAAAACTTAGGGTGATTAAACGCCATGTTTCTTGTATGCCCAGCACAATACTATCGACAGGGCCATAATGTCTAGTTTCAATATAATTTTCTGGCCATGCTTCAACTACAGGAGCCACACCCAAAAAGCCCTGCGCTACACCATCTGCATTGGTTCTGCTCTGAGGTGTCACAGTCAACTTTCTTATACTATCTTGCCTTTGTACACTAAATTGTAAGGATTTGTTAGGTGATTGCTGAATAACTGAAACTAACTGGGTCCAACTGCTGATATTTTCGCCATTCACAGCCACAATTGTGTCATTAACCTGTAAACCAGCCAGCTCAGCGGCTGAGTCTTTAGTGATTTGCGCAACGGTTAATGTTGCTTCAGGTCTAAAGGGCACAATACCGATTGAGGTCAATGGTGGGACATCTTGCTGATCAAGTTTCCAACCATCTAGATTTAAAGTGCGGACATGTTTTTGGTAATTCTGATCACGTAATGTGACGACCACACTTTGCTCACCTAAACGGCTCATTAATGAGAATGTGGCATCTTGCCAAGTGCTGATATCATCTTCACCAATTTTGATAATTTGCTGATTAGGTTCGATCTTAGCCGCTGCAGCACGACTGCCCTCGGTTACAGACCCCACCACAGGCTTTAATGATTGCACACCGACCATGTACATTACAGCAAGTGCAAAAATAGCGAACAAAAAATTGGCCATAGGACCTGCTGCTACAATCGCAATTCGCGCTTTCACTGACTTAGCATTAAATGATAAATGACGCTCTTCAGCAGGTACTTCATCGACACGCTCATCCAGCATTTTAACGTAGCCACCAAGGGGAATAGCAGCAATAACATATTCTGTTTTGTGTTTGTCGTACCACTTAATCAGTGGTTTACCGAAACCTATTGAGAAACGTAGCACTTTTACACCCGCTTTACGGGCTACCCAAAAATGCCCATATTCATGGACAGTCACTAAAATACCCAGTGCCAAGATAAACGAACCAAGGTTCCAGAAAAAATCAAACATGTTAGTTCAGACCCCTTTTTATAAACTCACTCGCTTTGATACGTGCAGCTTCATCACACGCTAAAATCTCTTCCAGCGTGTGTACGTTCACATCCTCAGTCGCGTTGAGTGTCTGTGAGTTTATACGGTAAATATCAGTGAAACCGATTTGCCCATTTAAAAATGCAGCAACGGCAATCTCATTCGCAGCATTGACTGTTGTTGTTGCACCCTGTCCCATTTCACACGCATCAATCGCCAGTTTAAGGTTAGGGTAACGAGCATAATCAGGTTTGGTGAATGTAAAATCAGCAATCTGAGAAAAATCAAGCGGCTTAACCCCTGCATCAACACGTTCAGGAAACGCCAGTGCATGCGCTATCGGTGTACGCATATCAGGATTCCCCATTTGCGCAAGCACCGAACCATCTTGATATTGCACCATAGAATGAATGATACTTTGTGGGTGGATCACCACTTCAATATCGCTAGCATGGCAATTAAACAGCCATTTAGCCTCGATAAACTCAAGCCCTTTATTCATCATGGTTGCTGAGTCGACTGAGATTTTTTGTCCCATAGACCAATTTGGGTGCGCAACAGCTTCTGCCACAGTCACCGATGACAAACTCTTTAAGTCACGCGTCAAAAATGGCCCACCAGAACCTGTCAGTAATATTTTACTCACGCCGTTGTCCGACAGTAACCCCACAGAGGCTTGCAGTTTTGCTGGCATACATTGAAAAATAGCATTATGTTCGCTGTCAATCGGCAACAAGGTTGCACCGTGTTGTTTTACTTTATCAATAAACAACTGACCCGACATAACTAACGATTCTTTATTGGCAAGCAGTACTTTTTTACCTGCTTCAACCGCACTTAACGTGGGTAATAGACCTGCCGCGCCGACAATGGCCGACATAACTGTATCAACATCAACATGCGCCGACAGCTCACTCATAGCAGTGACACCCGCGAGCACAGCTGTTGTACAAGCGGTATTAGCTAACAACGATTTTAATTTATTTGCAGCGTTCTCATCCGCCATCACTGCAAATTTAGGCTGATGCGTAATACACAACTCTGCCATTTTTTCTGCATTTTGCCCGGCGGTTAATGCAAAAACAGCAAAACGATCTGTATTTCTAGAAACAACGTCTAAGGTGCTTAAACCGATTGAGCCAGTTGCGCCAAGTACGACAAGCTGTTCTATTTTGCTCATAAACTTAACGTCCATGCATAACAAAGCACAAAAATAGGCGCCGCAGCTGTTAAACTGTCAATACGGTCCAAAATGCCGCCATGACCGGGTAGGCATGAGCCACTGTCTTTTAAGCCGACTTCACGTTTAAACATACTTTCTAATAAATCACCGACTGCTGAAAACAAGGCGATAAACGCGGTCATTACGGCGTAGATAGGCCATACTGCCATGTCTACATTGGTAAAGTGACAAAACGCCAAAACAAAAATAACCGCGGCAACAATGCCACCCAATAGACCTTCAATCGTCTTATTTGGGCTGACTTTCGGCATGAGCTTGCGTTTACCTAGGTTTTTTCCGGTGAAATAAGCGCCGATGTCTGCGCTCCATACAATACCTAGCACGACTAAAATAAGCACTGATCCAAAATGCGTCGACTCGGTATACCCTGCACTTCTTAAGGTATTGAGCGCAAGCCACAACGGTACTAAAGTAAGGAATCCTGCAATCGCGCGCATGAGAATGCCTTCATTCCATGCTTTTGCCATGGCTGGGTAGCGCCATACTAAGTACGTCGCAACAATCCACCATGCAAATGAAAGGGTAAATAAATAGTTCGCGTCACCAACAAGCTGACCATTTTGCCACAACGCTTCAATAGGCCAATGCCAATTGAAAAGAGCAAGAATGACCGCCGTGGCTGCCACAAATGAAAAACGTTTAATTTTATCGCACAGGCCCATAAAAGCTGACCATTCCCACGCACCAAGTAAAACAATACCAGCGGCGATATAACTAAATAATGTTAGTGGGGTATAAAAAACCAGTACAAGTGCAAGCGGTGCCAGCACCAGCGAGGTTAAAATTCGTTGTTTAAGCAATGTGTGTACCTTCAACTAGTAATTAGGTCTCGGCGAGTAATTGTTTTATTTGTTCGCCGGTACAACCAAATCGTCGCTCTCTGGCAACGTAACATGCGACAGCATCAGCAAAAGCAGCTTCATTGAAGTCTGGCCAAAGCGTATCGGTAAAGTAAAGCTCAGCATAGGCAGCTTGCCATAAAAGAAAATTACTAATGCGTAAATCACCACCAGTGCGGATCATTAAATCAAGCTCACCTTGACCTGCCATACTCATGTGTTCATTCATGAGGTCTTCTGTAATCTCTTCAGCTGCTAATTCACCTGCAGCGACTTTTTTTGCAAGTGCGGTTGCTGCGTTGGTTATATCCCAACGACCGCCATAGTTAGCTGCAACATTTAACTGTAGACCCGTATTATTACGAGTTAATTCATGGGCTGCATCAACTTTGTTTCGCAAACTTTCTGAAAAGCGCGATAAATCACCAATAATAGTGAGCTTTACATTATTCTTATGAAGTTTTTTAACTTCTTTGCCCAGTACGAATAAAAACAGTTCCATGAGTGTATTTACTTCGTCTTCTGGACGTCGCCAATTTTCACTACTAAATGCGAATAGTGTTAACGACTGTATACCTAAGCGAGTACAAAATTGCACTGATTGACGAACCGCATCAACGCCCTTTTTATGCCCATATACACGTGGGCGATTTTTCGCTTGCGCCCAACGACCGTTGCCATCCATGATTATAGCGACATGCTTAGGCAAACTTTGCTGGGAAATTTTATCAGCGTTAAGAACCATAAATATCGAGTATTCCATAAAAAAACGCCGTCTAGTATACCCCAGACGGCGTTTCAAAACTAATAAATTTAGTTGCTTAGATTTCCATCAACTCTGCTTCTTTCGCAGCCAGCTGTGTATCCATCTCTTTGATGAATTTGTCCGTTAGCTTTTGAATTTCATCTTCAGCTTGGCGCGCTTCATCTTCAGAAATATCTTTATCTTTCAATAAGCTCTTAATATCGCCATTAGCATCACGACGAATATTACGAATGGCAACACGGCCACCTTCAACTTCACCACGCACAATTTTGATAAGGTCTTTACGACGCTCTTCTGTGAGTGGAGGAAGTGGTACACGGATTACAGTACCTGCTGACATAGGGTTTAAACCTAGGTCAGATGCCATAATTGCTTTTTCTACCGCTTGTGCAAGCGACTTATCAAACACACTAATTGCAAGAGTACGAGAATCTTCAATCGTCACATTTGCAACTTGGTTTAATGGCGTGTCTGCACCGTAGTAAGACACTTGAATGCCGTCTAGTAATGCTGGGTGAGCACGACCTGTACGAATTTTAGATAATTGACTGCCTAGTGCCGCAACACTTTTTTGCATGCGCTCTGACGCATCTTTTTTGATATCGTTAATCACGGTTCAATCCTAATCTATTTAACAATTTCATCTGAGGCTTGTGAAGAGATAAGCGTTCCTTCATCTTCGCCCATAATAACACGCTTAAGCGCGCCTGATTTATTCATATTAAAAACGCTTAAAGGCATTTTGTGGTCACGTGCAAGTGTGAATGCCGCCAAATCCATCACCTTTAACTCTTTTTCGATGATCTCATTGTAGCTTAAGTGGCGATATAGTGTAGCTTCTGGGTTTTTAACTGGGTCATCAGAATAAACACCATCTACTTTCGTTGCTTTGATCACGGTGTCAGCTTCAATTTCAATACCACGTAAACACGCAGCAGAATCTGTTGTAAAGAATGGATTACCTGTGCCCGCAGCAAAAATAACAACACGGCCAGATTTTAATAAGCTAATCGCTTCAGCCCAGTTGTATGCATCACACACACCATTAAGTGGAATAGCAGACATTAGACGACAATTAACAAATGCACGGTGAAGCGCATCACGCATCGCTAAACCATTCATTACAGTCGCTAACATACCCATGTGGTCACCTACAACGCGGTTCATACCCGCTTCGGCTAATGAACCACCACGCAAGAAGTTACCGCCACCGATAACTAAACCTACTTCTACGTCGAGCTCTACAAGTTCTTTAATTTCTTGCGCCATACGGTCAAGTACTTTCGGGTCGATGCCGAAGCCTTCGTCTCCCATTAATGCTTCACCGCTAAGTTTAAGAAGAACACGTCTAAAAATAGGTTTACGATTGATAGTCATAGTATTTGGGCCAGCCTTAATAATGAGATAAAAAATAACCGCGCTTATGGTTACACATAAAACGCGGTTATTTTAAAGAATTTTCGTCAGTGACGCAAAAGCTAATAGCAGATTAATTTCATCTAATTATCGTTGCGTCACTTACGTTGAAAATTACTCGCCTTTTGCAGCAGCGATTTGTGCAGCAACTTCAGCAGCGAAATCTTCTTCTTTACGCTCGATACCTTCACCAACTTCTAAACGGATGAAGTTAGTAACAGTTGCGCCTTTCTCTTTAAGAATTTCACCAACAGTTTTCTTAGGTTCCATGATGAAAGCTTGACCAGTAAGAGAGATCTCACCAGTGAATTTCTTCATACGACCAACAACCATTTTCTCAGCGATTTCAGCAGGCTTGCCTTCGTTCATCGCGATGTCGATTTGAACTGCTTTTTCTTTTTCAACAACGTCAGCTGGAACGTCTTCTGGGTTTACGAACTCAGGCTTAGACGCAGCAACGTGCATTGCAACGTGCTTAAGTGTTTCTTCGTCAGCATCACCTACTACAACAACACCGATACGGTCGCCGTGGCGGTATGCAGATAGTTTTTCACCGTCGATGTACTCAACGCGACGAACGTTGATGTTTTCACCGATTTTAGCAACAAGTGCAACACGTGTTTCTTCGAACTGTGCTTTAAGTGCATCGATGTCTGCTTTTGATTCAACAGCAGCATCTAAAACTTCGTTAGCAAAACCAAGGAAGTTTGAGTCTTTAGCAACGAAGTCAGTTTGACAGTTAACTTCAAGAAGTGCAGCGAAACCGTTGCCTTCTTTGATAAGGATTGTACCTTCAGCAGCGATGTTACCCGCTTTTTTAGCAGCCTTTGCAGCACCGCTCTTACGCATGTTTTCGATCGCTAACTCAATGTCACCGTTAGTTTCAGTTAACGCTTTTTTACAATCCATCATGCCAGCGCCAGTACGCTCGCGTAATTCTTTAACTAGGGCAGCAGTTACAGCCATTAGAATATCCTCAATTGAATTCTGTTATTAGGGAAGCGGTATAGGCCGCTTTACAAGAATAACAAGTCTTCACCTTAAGTAAGATGAAGACTTGATGACAGCTAATTATTCAGCTTCTACGAAGTCGTCTTTCTCAGCTTGAGCAACGATGTTGTTCTCACGACCTTCAGTGATCGCAGCTGCAACAGCACTTGTGTAAAGGTTGATAGCACGGATCGCATCGTCGTTACCAGGTACGATGTAATCAACACCGTCTGGGTTAGAGTTAGTATCAACGATAGCAACAACTGGAATACCTAGGTTGTTAGCTTCACGGATAGCGATGTGCTCGTGGTCTGCATCGATAACGAAAAGTGCGTCAGGAAGACCGCCCATATCTTTGATACCACCAAGGCTCTTTTCAAGCTTTTCCATTTCACGAGTAAGCATTAACGCTTCTTTCTTAGTTAATTTCTCGAAAGTACCGTCTTGGCTTTGTGCTTCAAGGTCTTTAAGACGCTTGATTGATTGGCGAACTGTTTTCCAGTTAGTCAACATACCACCTAACCAACGGTGGTTTACGTAGAACTGATCGCTTTGAAGAGCTGCTTCTTTAACTGCTTCGCTTGCTGCGCGCTTAGTACCAACGAAAAGTACTTTACCTTTGTTAGAAGCTGCGTTCGATAAGAACTTAAGTGCTTCGTTGAACATTGGTACAGTTTGCTCTAGGTTGATGATATGTACACGGTTACGAGCGCCGAAGATGAAAGGCTTCATCTTAGGATTCCAGTAACGTGCTTGGTGACCAAAGTGAACACCAGCTTGAAGCATATCGCGCATTGAAACGTTTGCCATTTGTAAATTCCTCTAATAGTTTAGGGTTAGGCCTCCACATATCCCATAGCACCAACACCTAAGTTAATTTGTAACTTATGTGCACCCAAGTGTATGTGACGATACGTGTGTGTGTTAAAATAAAATTGTGTTTGTCTTAAATACAAAAAATCAGTAAAGAATTTATTTGTAAAAAGACGGCGCGCTTTATACCATATTAAAATTGAAAACTCAACATTCAGTGCAAAAATTGTGCACTGAAAAATGACCTGAAAAACAACTTTGGAGCCTCAATGAGTGCTGTGATCAAGACCCCTGAAGAAATCGAAAAAATGCGTGTTGCCGGGCGCTTAGCCGCTGAGGTACTCGAAATGATAGAACCGCATGTGGTGCCTGGTGTAACCACAGATGAATTGAATACAATTTGCCACGATTACATCGTTAATGTGCAAGACGCGATTCCAGCGCCGCTAAACTATCACGGTTTCCCTAAATCAATCTGCACCTCAGTGAATCATGTTATTTGTCACGGTATTCCTAACGACAAACCTCTCAAAGAAGGTGACAGCGTTAATATCGATGTAACCGTAATTAAAGATGGCTTTCATGGTGATACCTCAAAGATGTTCCATGTAGGCACACCCAATATTCAAGGCAAACGCCTTGCTGATATAACCCAAGAAAGCCTTTACCTTGCCATAAAAATGGTAAAACCAGGTGTTCGCTTAGGTGACATTGGTGCCGCGATTCAAAAGTACGCAGAAAGCTTTAATTATTCGATTGTACGTGAATATTGTGGTCATGGTATCGGCGCTGAGTTCCACGAAGAACCTCAAGTAATGCACTACGGCAAACCAGGTACAGGCGAGGTGTTAAAAGCAGGAATGTGTTTAACAATTGAGCCAATGGTGAACGCAGGAAAACGCCAATGTAAGTTATTAAAAGATAACTGGACTGTCGTTACAAAAGACCGTTCATTGTCTGCTCAGTGGGAACACACACTGTTAGTGACTGAAAATGGTGTTGAAATTTTAACGCTCCGATCAGATGATACTATCGACAGGATCATCGAACACTAGGAGCCAGCCCCTGTGGCATTACCCAACAAAGTAAAAAAGTTGCTCAGCCAAGCTGAGCAACTTAGCGATTATCGCGACTGTTCTGGTTATTTTTATAAGTGGCTACAGAACGAATTTTCTAAACAACCCGTCAGCAACTTAATCAATGCCCGCGCTGAGTTTATTGACCGCTTATTGATTAAACTGTTTCACGACTTTGACCTTGCCCACGAAAGTGATTTAGCACTTATTGCTGTCGGTGGTTATGGGCGTGGCGAGCTACACCCCTACTCCGATATTGACTTTATGCTGCTGGTTAGTGAACAACCAAGTGACGCTGTATGCGAAAAAATTGGCCAGTTCGTGACGATGCTATGGGACCTCAATCTCGAAATTGGTCACAGTGTTCGCACTATTGAACAAGCACTGGAGCAAAAACGTGAAGACGTTACTTTTGCCACCAGCTTACTCGAAAGCCGTTTAATATTTGGCAATCACATTGAGTTTGAAAAACTCAAAATGCACTTAATCGACACGCCAATTTGGCGCTCTGATGAATTCTTTTTGGCAAAAGTACAAGAACAACAATTACGCCATAAAAAATGCCATGGAACCGCCTATAATCTTGAGCCTAATATTAAAGAAAACCCAGGTGGCTTGCGCGATTTACAAACCATTATTTGGGTCGCAAAAAAGCACTTTAGGGCTGAAACATTACAAGAACTCATTAATCATGGTTACCTCACTCATGAAGAATACCAAGAACTCTCAGAGTGTTTAGAAAACCTGTGGAATATCCGCTTTGCCTTGCACATCGCTGCGGGACGTTCTGAAAACCGTTTATTGTTTGATCACCAGCCTCATGCTGCCGAAATTTTAGGTTTTGGTAGCGACGGTAAAGCGTCGGTCGAGCGCATGATGAAACGTTTATTTCGCATTATGAGCCGTGTACGAGAGCTTAACCAAATGTTGCTGTCTTACTTTGAGCAAAGCATTTTGCCAGGTGCAGGCGAGTTACCCGTTGTAGAGCTTGACCGGAACTTTGAGCGTATTGGTCATCAGATTCGGGTTAAAAACCCTTCTGTATTTTTCCGTCGCGACCAACTCTTTGTGTTGTTTGAGCACATTGCCGACAACCCCGAAATTACGCATATTTACCCAAGCACGATTCGTACAATGCGCCAAGTACGTCGCCGTTTATTAGGTGATTTACAAGATTACGCTGCGTGTCGTGAAGCATTCTTACGGTTAATTAAACACCCTAATGGCATGGGCCGAGCATTCACGCTCATGCACAAACACGGCATTATTGCGGCTTACTTACCGCAGTGGCGAAATATATTCGGACAAATGCAATTTGACTTATTCCACGCCTACACTGTGGATGAGCACACGCACAAGCTTATTAATAATATTTACAAATATTTTGATAAGTCTCGAGTCAGTGAGTTTCCTCTGTGCAGTGAAATCGTCACCCGCATGGATAAACCTGAACTGTTATATTTAGCCGGTATTTTTCACGATATTGCCAAAGGACGTGGTGGCGATCACTCAGAGCTTGGCTCGGTCGATGCCTTAGCGTTTGCCAAACTGCACCGTTTTCCTGCATCAGATGGTAAACTCATTGCGTGGTTGGTTGGCAATCACTTACTTATGTCGGTCACCGCGCAACGCAAAGACATTAACGACCCTGATGTAATTAAAGACTTTGCCAGCAAGGTTAAAAATGAACGCCAGCTCGATTATTTATATTGTTTAACACTGGCTGATATCCGTGCTACAAATGATAACTTGTGGAATGATTGGAAAAACACCCTACTGCGAGAGCTGTATTTACACACCCAGCGCGCACTGCGCTTGGGGCTTGAAAATCCAATGGACCAACGAGATCAAATTCGAGACAAAAAGCGCCAAGCAAAACAGCGCTTGCTTAATCTTGGCTGTAACGAGGATCAGATTGATTTAATTTGGAGTCGCTTTAAAGCTAATTATTTTACCGCTTTTAGCGAGCAGCAGATTTCATGGCACACAGAGCACCTGTTAAACAGTGCAGACTTAAGCCAACCCAGTGTCATGGTGTCTGACACAGCAATGCATGGTGGCACACAGGTATTTGCTTACAGCCCCTATTCTGGTGGCTTATTTGCACGCCTTGTGAGTGTTATAGGCTCTAAAAAAGCACAGATCCAACATGCGCAAGTGTTAACGACCAAAGACGGTTATGTGTTGTTTAGTTTTGTTATTTTAGAAGTGAATGGCGACCCTATCGCCAGTGGTCGTGCACAGTCGATTAAGCGTGCATTGGATCTCGCTATTAATGATCCTAAAAAGAAAATTCGCTTTAAAAAGAATCGTTCGCAGCGCTTTAAAGACTTTAATATTAAACCAAAAATTGTGCTTAGACCGCATGCACGAAAAGACCGCAGTCTAATTGAAATTCAAGCAGTGGATATTCCGGGGTTACTGACCAAAATAGCCGAAGTATTCCAAGCACATTTACTGCATATTCATGCTGCACGGATCACCACAGTGGGCGAACGCGCAGAAGATTTCTTCGTGGTATCGAATAATGAATACCAAGCATTAACAGACGAAGAACAAGCAAAAATTCATCAAGCATTGCGTAAAAAACTCAACGCAGAAACCGAATAAGAGGATCTTATGTCAGATTTAAAAACCATGATCGAAAACGCCTGGGAAAACCGCGATAGTATCAGCCCAAGCACAGTATCAAGCGAAGTAAAACAGGCCATTATTGATGCGCTTGAACTGCTTGATAGCGGCGCGGCTCGTGTTGCTGAAAAAATCAGTGGTGAGTGGGTTGTTCATCAATGGTTGAAAAAAGCAGTACTGCTGTCATTCCGTATTCGTGATAACCAACCAATGAACGATGGTGTTAATCAATTCTACGATAAAGTACCACTAAAATTTAGCGACTATACGCCAGATCAATTCCAACAAGGCGGCATGCGCGTAGTCCCTAACGCTGTGGCGCGCAAAGGCAGCTTTGTTGGTAAAAACGTGGTGCTTATGCCTTCTTACGTCAACATTGGTGCTTACGTTGACGAGGGCACCATGGTCGATACTTGGGCAACCGTTGGCTCGTGCGCACAAATTGGTAAAAACGTTCATTTATCAGGGGGCGTAGGCATTGGTGGTGTACTTGAGCCACTTCAAGCAAACCCAACCATTATCGAAGACAACTGCTTTATTGGCGCACGCTCTGAAATTGTTGAAGGCGTTGTCGTTGAAGAAGGCGCCGTTATTTCAATGGGTGTATACATCAGCCAAAGTACGCGCATTTATGACCGTGAAACCGGCGAGGTTCACTACGGCCGCGTACCAGCGGGTGCCGTTGTTGTACCGGGTTCACTGCCTTCTAAAGATGGTTCGCACAGCCTATACGCTGCCATCATCGTAAAAAAAGTAGATCAACAAACGCGCGAAAAAGTAGGCATTAATGCACTACTTCGCTCGATTGATGAGTAATCAGTGATTTTACACAGTCTGTTATGACTAAAAAGCGCTTTCCTTAATGAGGAATAGCGCTTTTTTTATACCTGTTAATTTTCATCAACTTTATTAAATTGTTACATCTTATTTCAAAAACACACTTTATCGCGTATATACAGCAACCCAGCGTCTACTTTGACATACATCCCATTAAACTTACTGGCACTTTTTTTACGTCGCATTACAATGCACACAAATTGATTTTGGAACACACACAATGAATTTGACGCGCAGTTCACTGAAGAACCCAGCGAGTGTTATTGTCATCTTAGTACTGATTATGCTGTTTGGCATGTTGAGTATTTTCAAGCTGCCAATTCAACTTACACCCGATATTGAACAACCGCAAATCACTATTTTTTCAGGTTGGCGCCAAGCCGCACCAGAAGAAATAGAATCAGTGATTATTGAGCCGCTCGAAAACGCAGTAAAAAACACGCCAGGCGCTTTAGAGGTGAATACCAATATCAACCGAGGTAATGGCTCTATCACCCTTACTTTTGCAGTCGGGCAAAATATGCAGCAAGCCATGCTCGATGTACTCACAAGTCTAAACCAAGCACCGCCACTGCCCTTAGATGCATTCGACCCTGTGGTATTTGCAGGCGGCAATAATGGCGAAGCCGCTGCCACTTTATTAGTGACTCCGACGCACTACAACGCCGATAGCTTAGATCTTGATATGGCACAGTTTCAAAAACAAATCGACGAATTTGTTGAGCCACGTTTAGCCCGTATTCCCGGTGTTGCCCGCGTTGATTTAGCCAGTGAACGACCAAAAGAGTTGCGCATCACCTTTGATCCTCACAAAGCCGCTGCCCTTGGCGTAAGCCTTGACCAAATAAGTAACGTATTAGCCAGTTCACGCGATACCTCAGGAGGCCTTGCTAATGTCGGACGCCGTCAATATACCGTGCGCTTTACGGGTCAGTATGATTTGTCGAGCATGGCACAAATGCGCGTTGGTTATTCTGGCGACAGGCCAATTTACCTTGGCGATATTGCACGCGTAGAACGCACTTTTTCTGACCGTTTAGGCATGAGTGGCCGAAATGGTAAACCGGCGTATTACATTCGAATTTCGCGCGCCAACGAAGCCAATACTGTCGCACTTCTTGATGACATAAATTTAGCGATTAAAGAGCTAAACGAAGGCCCTCTTGCTGAAAATGGCTTATCGATTGAGTTAAGCTTTGATGCCTCAGTGCATATTCGTAACGCCTTATCATTAGTGAAAAGTAACTTAGGATTAGGTGTACTTTTATCATGCTTGATCTTATGGTTGTTTTTCCGCGGGTTAAAAGCCACGTTTGTGATTGCCGCTACAATCCCGGTGTCGTTGATGGTGGCGTTTTTAGCCCTTAATATTTTTGAGCGCAGCTTAAATGTTATTTCCCTTGCCGGCCTAGCCTTTGCTGTCGGCTTAGTTTTAGATGCTGCTATCATAGTCCAAGAAAATATAGCCCGACTCAGAAGCGAAGGCTTTGATACTAAAAAAGCGGCATTAAAAGGGGCAGCGCAAGTCACCGGTGCCTTATTTGCGTCAACCACCACCAGCGTTGCTATTTTTCTCCCTATTCTCTTTATGGCAGGCATTGAAGGTCAGCTGTTTTCAGACCTTGCACTCACCCTCTCTATTGCGGTCATTGCCTCAATGGTCTGTGCCATTACACTTATTCCATTAGCGAACCATGTTTGGCCTGACACTGAACTAAAACCCGATCCTTATCGTGCTTATTGGCAAAAACTAACTAACTTCATCATGGCACTCACTAACACCCGCACTAAGCAACTGCTCTGGATTGCCTCGTTATTAGGCGGCTCATTAATTGCCACCATGACTATGCTGCCAAAAACTGACTTTATGCCCAGAGCGCCAACTGATGGCTTTTTCTTTAACTTGAATACCCCACCGGGTGGCAATGTGCAATTTATGGAAGAAGAGTTATTAATGCGTATCAAAAAACGCTTAATGCCTTACTACACAGGCGAGAAAGAGCCAGGAATAAAAGACTTTAACTTTTATGCATTTGGCTCCAACGCTGGCGGATTTATTTATTCGGCTGATCCACAACGCGTTGAAGAATTGATGAAAGTTGCTCGAGAAGAAATTTTCATCGACTTACCCGACACGCAGGTATTCTTCTTTCGAGGTTCTATGATCCAAGTCGCGAATGGGGGAGATGGCCGAGATATCAATATTGATCTAACCGGTCCGAACATGGATGACCTGATTTCAGGTGCTAATGTCGCCTTGCAAGCAGTCACAGAAGCAATGCCAAATGCCACAGCAAGACCACAACCGCGTTTAGATATGGCCGAACCAGAGCTCAGGCTTACACCTAACGACCGCCGTATTACTCAAGCAGGGCTAACTCGCCGTGACGTTTCACAAGCGGTACAGGCGTATACAGGCGGCTTATTTGTTAACGAATACTTTGACGGCAACGAGCGTATGAATGTCATTTTGCGAGGCACTCCATGGCAAACCCCTGAAGAACTAAAAGCCTTGCCCATTGTTACACCGCTCTCTGGCATTCAAACTCTGGGCGAGCTTGCCCAAATAAAACGCACTGTTGGCCCTACACAATTACGCCGTGTTAACGGACGTCGCACAGTGAGTATTGTCGTCACACCACCTGCCGATATGAGTTTGCAACAAGCACAAGCTATTTTAGCCGAACACGTTATGCCAAAAGTACGTGCCAGCTTACCCGAAAGTGCTGGCGCGATTTTGGCTGGCAACGCACAAAAAATGAATTCAGCTATGCAAGAGATGACTCTCAACTTTTTACTAGCCTTGTTTATTTTATTCCTGCTGATGACAGCATTATTTAAATCTGCAAAAGACAGTGTCTTGGTACTGTTAGTTATGCCACTGGCGATAGCTGGCGGGGTACTGGCCTTGTTTGTGCTGAATTTATTCACTTTCCAATCACTCGATTTATTGACCATGATTGGCTTTATCATTTTGCTGGGATTAGTGGTCAATAATGCAATTTTATTGGTCGACCAAACGCGTGTTGCGATGTCTGCAGGGCTTAGCCGAGAGGCTGCAGTTCGCCAAGCAGTGCTACTTAGAGCACGCCCCGTTTATTTAAGTACCTTAACGAGTTTATTTGGCATGTTACCGCTGATGTTAATGCCAGGTGTTGGCTCAGAGATTTATCGCGGTCTTGCGACTGTCATTGTAGGCGGCATGGCTATTAGCGCGCTATTTACGCTTATTTTAATGCCGAGTTTATTGCAGCTTGGCAGGCAATTACCACCAATAAACAATAATCAACAACCCGAAAAAACGCCTTTAAGCTTGGTATCGAATCAATGAGTGATAAAACGATGATAAAAAATATACGTATTGTAACCGCGGTATTATGTGCCTTCGCCTTTCATGCTTTCGCGGTCGTTCCTGTCACGGTCGATACAGTGAGTAAAGCACAGCTAACCAGTGAAATTGAAGTAAGTGGCACTTTATACGGCAAAGACGATGTCACGCTTACCGCAGGAATTAGTGGACGTTTACTCTATGTGGTAGAGCCCGGCACTTTGGTCAACCAAGGTGATACGCTAGTGCGCATGGACACTTTACCACTGGAACTTGAAAAAGCCCGTCAGCAAGAAATGCTTAACCGTGCAAAAATAAACCTGCGTTTATACGAACAAGAGTTAGCCCGTTTACAAAAACTCGCTAAAGCGAGCAGTGCAGCGGCAAGCCAAGTTGATGGAATGCAAAATAAACACGACCTCGCTTTGTCTGATATTGCCCTTGCTGAGGTAGAGTTAAAGGTAATCGACGATAAACTATCCCGTGCGACCATCAGCGCCCCCTTTTCAGGTGTTATCAGCGAGCGCTATAAACGTGCTGGACGTGAAATAAACCGCGCCGATGAATTAGTCACCTTACTCGATATCACTCATTTAGAAGTGCGTTTATATGTCCCTGTTAAATACCTTAAGTTTTTACATAAAGACATTGCACTGCCGGTCAAAGCAGGCGATTTATCAGCACCTGAAACAACAACCGCTAAAGTTACAGCAGTGATCCCATCCACAGACCCGCGTTCACAAACGCTCGAAGTACGTGCCGCATTGCACGTATCTCAAGAGCAAGTATGGGCGATAGGTCAACTTGTCGATGTTACTGTTCCATTAACAAGTAAAGGCGATGTGTTATTAGTGAACCGAGATGCCCTCATTTTACGTAAAAATGGCACGCATATCGTAAAGATTGATAACGCCAGTACAGCAACACAAATTCCCGTTATCGTTGGCAGTGGCAAGGGTCAGCTTGTTGAGGTGAGTCCCCTCACTCCTGCGTCTCTTAGTGCGGGCGATAAAGTGGCAATAAGGGGGGCTGAACAATTGCAAACAGGCCAAAAGGTTGATGTACAAATAAAGCCCGAATGAAAAATGAGTAAAGTATAAAGCCAGTGTCACTGGCTTTATACTCCTAGGTTTTTAACTGACTTTAAATTGCTTCACAATTTGGTCTAGCTCAAGCGCTGTTTGCGCTAAGCCATCAGCAATCGCTGCTGCGCGCTCTGCACCATCCATCGTTTCATGTGCTTTTTCGTTAACATGTTGAACACTTTCACTTATTTGCATACTCACGACATTTTGCTCTTCAGACGCACTGGCAATTTGTACATTCATATCTTTAATTGTGCCTACCGATTGTGAAATTTGCTCGAGGACTTCACCGGTTTGCTCAGTTTTCTCTGCGGTTTGCTCCACATTTTGCATATTCATTTTCATCGAATCGACTGAGCGCTTCGCTTCATTCTGTAAATTAGAAATCATCACTTGAATTTCTTCAGTACTTTGTTGTGTCCGACTTGCTAAAGAGCGCACTTCATCTGCAACTACTGCAAAACCGCGTCCTTGCTCTCCAGCTCTGGCAGCTTCGATGGCCGCATTTAATGCTAATAAGTTAGTTTGGTCAGCAATACCTCTTATCACATCTAAAATGGAGCCCACTGACTCAGTTTCTGCTTCTAAGTTTTCAATCGTTTTGCTCACGTTCATCATGGTCTCAACCAACTCGCCCATTGCGAGATGCGTTTGTGAAACTACTTGCGTGCCCGTCAGTACTTCATTATCGGCTTTTGTTGCTGCATCAGCAGCCATTTGTGCACTTTGCGTAATCTCATTAATGGTTGCTGACATTTCATGCATTGCAGTGGCTGTTTGTGTTAATTGGTCAGATTGATGCTCTGCACCTGTTTTAGAACTCGCCGTTATCGTTGTTAAATCTTGTGATGTGCGCGAAACTTGCGTGGTAGATTCACTGATCTGAGTCAGCATTTCGTTAAGCTTTGACACCATTTCGCGCATTGCTAAATATATGCCCGTTTCGTTGCCGTTCTGACTAAAACGATATGTTAAATCACCTTCAGCTATCGATTGCACAATGGTCGCTATTTCGCTCGGCTCCCCGCCAATAGGCGCTTTTATTAAACGCGAGATAAAGATACTTAAGAAAATGCCCACAGTAATAATTATGATGGCAAAGACTAAAATGGTGGTAATCGCATTTTCACTGCTGGCTTGTATCATGGGACCAATTTCATCTTGGCGGTTTTGGCTGGCGAGTTTAATACGTTCAATTTCCTCAGCTATTTGCGGGCCTACTTTATCAAGTGTCCCGCTAATTATATTATTACGCTCTGTAATCAAGGACTTTACTAGCTCAAGCCCTGTAATATAGTCATTCGTTCTGGTTTTGAAATCAGACAATAATGTCTGCTCTTTTGTATCAAAAAGGCCCGCTGACAATTGCTGAGTTTTAGCTTGAACGCTCTTAAATTCTTTCATTGTTCTGTCAAAATCAGCCAGCGAGTTGCTGACTAAAAACTTTGCAGCATACAATCGCCCAAGTAATAACGACTCTTGCAATTGTGCACTTAAAAATAATGCTGCGCTGTTTTCTTTGTTTTTACTCAGCAGCATAATTTCTGTTAAGGCCTCACGCATAAACGGCCCGTTTCCATCGAGCTTATTTTCGACTACATCATTGCGTTTTTCTACTAACTTAACGATGTCTTCAAAACCATTCTTATAATTACTTGCTCCTTTTTCTATCGCTGTCATTGCTTTTACTTTCTCGGCATCAGTAAACTGTTTTTTGCTCTGAGTGATTAATTCACTGAGTAAATTATGACGCTCGTTAAAATCGGAAATGGCTTGAGGTTCTTGATCTTTCAAATATTTGAGTGCATTTAAGCGTAAAGTTAATACGTTTGATTGGACTCGTCCCGTGATATTGCTATCGCGTGCATTTACGCGATAATCAACAAAATTATCATAGCCTGAGTTAAGCGCTAACAAGGCAACTATACTGACTACCCCTAGCAGAACAATCATTGCGCCAAATGCAAGATACAGCTGTGTATTTAACCTGAACTTCGTAAACATAATGTTCTCTCTGTTTAATTGCAGTACCCTATGCGTGATGGCTTCCTTACTAAAAATCTCATTAAGTATAGGAAACAACAGTGAGAATGATATGTTATGAGGGGAAATAGGGGGGAATTTAAGAAATATCTGATATGTAAGTAAAAATCGTCCTAATTATTCTAGTTTTATAAACAATTAAACCCCTCTAAGGAAATCTGTTTAGTTTGCTCATCGACATTACTTTTTTGATAGATCTGTAAACTATCTTGATGAACTTTAAAACTAAATTCACCTGCCCACGGTAATGAAGCAACCGGGATCTGGCGATAAAAACCATAACGGTCATAGCAAATATATGAAATATGATGGTAAACATCTGTAAAAACGCCATAATCGGCTGTAAATACACTAATATGCTGTTGCTGCTTAAAATACTTTGCCTGTGTCCCTGCAACAAGGTACCAAAAACACAGACTCACCATAACCACAAGTTGAAGCCCTGCGACAATGAATAATAAAAGATGTCGTCTAGCGGTTGGTTGAGTCTCTAGCGCTGCTCTGCCTGTGTCACACCTGTTATTTTTGAGTAATAAATAAATGCCCGTTATGACCATAAACAGCTTCATAATGAGTAACGCAACGCCTATTTGATACATCATTTTTGGGCTATGCCATTGAATGCCAAATACAGGAGGTACAAAAAGGCTGTCGATAAGCGGCAATAAAATAAGTAATGAGGCTATGATTAGGCTTTTATTCTTCATTGTTTTCTACCGTGTTGTTTCATAACGCAAATACACTATATAGGCTTTTTCTTTTCAACAAAAATAAAAAGGCGCGACCTTGGGTCACACCTTCTGGGCAGAACTTATTGCGTTTTATAATGCAGCAAAGACATCGTCAGTTTTTGCAGCACAAATAAAATCGTTTTTATGTAAGCCTTTAATTGAGTGGCTCCACCACGTAACAGTCACTTTGCCCCACTCTGTAAGTAAACCTGGGTGATGGCCTTCTTCTTCAGCCATATCACCTACTTTATTTGTAAATTCAAGTGCTTGTTTAAAGTTTTTAAACTTATACACACGCTCTAATTGCATAATGCCGTCGCGCACTTCTGGTACCCAATCAGGGATCATTTTAATTAATTCTGCTAACTCAGCATCAGATACTTTCGGCGCATCAGCACGACACGCTTCACACTTTTGTGTGCTTAATGAAGACATTATAAATCCTTAACTTGCTAATTTTTCTTTAGGTGGAAACTTTGGCTCATGAAGCCCTAATTCTTTTGCTTTACTTACCAATGACATGATATCCATTTGTGAGATATCAAATAAGTCATTAATCGAATTAATGGTGTAGTACACAGGCTGCATTATATCAATACGGTACGGTGTGCGAAGCACATCCAGTACATTCATTGCATTGATTTCTGGTTTATCAGAGTACACGTATTGCGTTTCACCTGGGCTTGATAAAATACCGCCACCATAAATACGCAAGCCTTGGTCTGTTTGCATTAAACCAAACTCAACAGTAAACCAATATAAACGTGCCAGATACACGCGATCTTTTTTCTCTGCTGCATACCCTAATTGACCGTATTTATGCGTAAACTCAGCAAATGCAGGGTTTGTTAACATTGCACAGTGACCAAAAATTTCGTGGAAAATATCTGGCTCTTGTAAGTAGTCAAACTCTTCACGTGTGCGAATAAACGTAGCCACGGGGAATTGCTTATTAGCTAACAAACGGAAAAACTCGTCAAAATCAATTAACGCAGGCACAGGCGCAACTTGCCAGCCGGTGGTTTTTTCCAGTACTTCGTTTAATTCACTTAATTGGGGAATACGATCTGAAGGAAGGTTTATTTTTTTTAAACCCTCAAGGTATTCATTGCAGGCTTTGCCTTCAATGCAAGCGAGTTGGCGAGCAACCAGCTCAGACCATATTTTGTTTTCGTCTTCGCTCCAATGGATCACCCCATTTTCATCGGGTTGCTTGGAGGTGTAATTACTTGCTTTAGCCATAATAACCTTCTTCGTTAAATCTTGATCAGCACGATAAGAATCACTTTAACTTGTTAAGTCGATACTATGTAAAAGTAAGCGAGATTTTAATAGTTTTGGGTGTTTCTACTGTTTGCAGAAACACCTCTACTGTAAATAAAAAATTACACCAAAAGATCTAAATGTTTACACAACCCGTTAAATAAGGGCTAAAACACCACTTTGGTGTAAACTTAAATTCACACCCTACCCAATAGATGTAAATGCAGTTTTAAGATCGTTAATTATGTCGTTAACATTCTCTAAACCGACTGATAAGCGAATTAATCCATCACTAATACCAGCCGCAGCCCGTTCTTCTGGTGTATAGGGAGAGTGAGTCATAGACGCGGGATGCTGAATGAGGGTTTCAGCGTCACCTAAACTCACTGCTAACGTACAAAGCTGGGTATTATTAATGAAGGTTTCACCTTGTTCTAGGGTGCCTTTAATTTCGAACGCGATCACACCACCCGCTGCTTTCATTTGTGTACCAATAAACTTATGACCTTGATGTGATTTAAGGCCAGGATAATAAACCTTGCTCACCAACGGGTGCTGCTCTAAAAACTCAGCAACCACTTGGGCACTCGCACAATGACGCTCCATTCGTACTGCAAGCGTTTTTAACCCTCGGTTTATTAACCAGGCATCATGCGGACTAATCGTTGCGCCAATATCTTTAAGCACGGTCATTTTTATTAAATTAATGTGCTCATTAGAACCACACACAATGCCAGCAACCACATCGCCATGTCCGTTCAAATATTTAGTCGCACTGTGAATAACAATATCGATGCCATATGAAGTGGGTTGCTGAAGTAAAGGCGTTAAAAAAGTATTATCAATAACACTGAGCAACTTATGTTGCTTCGCGACTTCTGCAATTAAGCTTAAATCAAGCACCGTCATGGTTGGGTTTATCGGCGTCTCAGCAAAAATCATTTTACTGTTTGGTTTAACAGCAGCACGTAACGCGGCTTCATCGCTCATATCAACAAAACTGACTTCTATACCGAAGCGAGGCAGCATGTGAGCAAAAAAAGCATAAGTACAACCGTAGAGTGCACTTGATGCCACAAGGTGGTCACCATGCTGTAAAAAGCTTAATACTGAGGCTGATACTGCGCCCATTCCCGTTGCTGTTGCTGCAGCCGCTTCACAATTTTCAAGTTGTGCAACTTTTTGCTCTAACTCTTGCGTGGTTGGGTTACCTAAGCGAGTGTAAATAAACCCCTGCTCTTCACCAGCAAAACGTGCAGCCCCTTGTGCTGCATTCGTGAACGCAAATGTTGAGGTTTGATAAAGTGGCGCACTCAGTGCGCCGTGAGGATCATTTGGCTTTTCTGGACCATGGATACATTGTGTATGTAAGTGATGCTTAGTCATTGTCTGTTCTCGTTTTTATTATCAGTACTTCATACTCATAAATAAAACGCACATACAGCCTAACCACAAGCATGCCGGATGCTCAGATGGCTAAATATCACTCAACCGTTTTTATTAACTGTACACAAATGTTGTCATTGAGTCTTTTCGGTGTCTTTATCGCTGCTGCGCGAGGCTATTTTTCGCGCAATACTATTAGCCGTTTCTTTTAATAGGCTACGTTTGTGCTCTAAACGTGGCAATGGCCTACTTAACTCCATGGCTTTATAGCCAATGCGAGCAGTAAAAATACCGGCGCTAAGCCCTTGCGCGGCACGGCCCGACAATTTACCCAACAGCTCTGCACTGAGTGCCGTTGCAGCCAGGTCGGACACCAGTTCAGCACTGCCCACAAAAAGCACTTGTTTGATCAACAAGCGATACAATTTTATGCGACTTGCATAACCAAAACCAATGCCATAAATACGACCAATTTGCTCAATTAATTTAGTGCCACGCCAAAGTACCGCCATCATATCAACCAGTGCAAGTGGGCTTAATGCCACCAATAAGCCCGATTCTGTGGCAAACCGATTAATCAGTTTCTTTGCTTGCTGATCTTGGCTGACTAATAAGCTGTCTGCATATAACGTCATGATTTCTTTGTCGGTATGATGACTGGCTATTTGTGTTTTAAAGTCATCAAAGCCTGTGAGTGCTTGATGTTTATTGAGTTTTTCAAGCCAAGGCAGCGCTTCACCTACTTGCTCACTATTAAGTAATCGATCAGCCTCTGTACGATGTAGCTGATTGCGCTTTAAGCTACGCAGCATGCGATACTCACGCCAAATAACACGGCTAATCAAGAGCACGCCACTTAGTACCGCTGTTAAATACACTGAACCGACAATAATCGATTGCTGAAACGCCACATACAGCGACATACCAAATTCAAGCAAGACCAAGACTAAAAAGCTCACAACAAAAAGGCTTTTTAATGTTTGCCATTTTGACTTTCTGTATACCGGTGCCAGTTCTATGTCGTCAGTTAATTCGTCATCGTTTTCAATAAACTCTGCATTTTCAATTACCTTCGCAGCTGTAAGCTCCTCAGTCGGTGCTTCATTTGCAGCCGAGCTCGCAATACGGCGCCCAGCTTGAAAATCAACCTCGTTCGGCTGTTTACTCATGTTAGTTTATCTCCTATCAGATACTGCATGACATGATCTAAACGAATATGCTTTAACCGTTTATCAGGGCATGGTAATGGCGAAAACGACAAAAACTCAAAGCCTTGTGCTGGCCACTCGTGTTTATTCAATAGTCGTGAAGGTGGCTGGGGGGGTAAATAAGTGACCCACTCATGCTCGCCCAATGGTTTACCGTAAATACAGGCTAATTGCTGGCCTTTTTCTACAACTTGGCGCGGCTCTGTCGCACAAATTGACGACATAGCCATGGTTTCAATTTGTACGCCTTCAAACTTTAAATGGTTGCTTTGATCATGCACGATTGAATCAAGCAATAATGCTAAATCTTTATGATACTGCGCGCTAATATGGTCTGATTTATTTGCAGCAAACAACAGCTTGTCGATGTTAGGTTTAAACAAACGTTTAAAGAAACTGGCTTCACCGTAATTAAAGTGTGCAAGCAATTGGTTTATTACACGACTTTGCTCATGTAACGTTTCGGCCCCTTCGTTCAATGCACTCAAGACATCCACCAGCACAATTTGTCGGTCAAAATGGCGAAAATGTTGCTCATAAAATGGCTTCACAACTTCTTTTACGTAGGCCTTATAGCGCTTTTTAAGGTGCGCTAAATTTGACCCTTCAGCGATTTCCTCTGGTACGTTTGCGACCGGGAAAAACTGCAGTAAGGGGGCACCTTTAAGTTCACCCGGCATCAACATTCGCCCGGGTTGTAACATGGCAAGTTTGGTATCTTGCTTTAAACTGGTGAGTAACTGCTGGTACAGTGCTGCCACCTCAGCAAGTAAACTTTCATCAACACTGGACGATAAATCGAGCTCTGCAAGTGCAGATAAAAATGGCTGAGCTTTTTCATTGCGCGCCGTTTGCATAAGCAATGAATATTGTAACTCACACCAATCAGCAAATGACTGCTCAAGCATTGGCAAGTCGAGTAACCATTCACCTGGGTAATCAATGATGTCTAAATACAAAGTGGATTGCGGTGCAAAATGACCACGAAGCCCGGCATTACTTTGATACTTGATTGCCAGTCGCAGTGTGTTGATACGCTCAGTTGATGCTGGCCATGCCGGTTCATCTTCCAGGGGCAATAATGATGACAAAGCCTGATTATATGCAAACGTTGGAATGGTGAGAGCTTGCTGAGGCACCACTTTGGTTGCAATATGGCGTTTTTCACGCATTACATTAAAAAATGGTAGGTTTTTATCATCAGCTTGACTGGTTAAATGCTTAACAAGTGCGGTTATAAACGCCGTTTTACCACTGCCACTTAATCCTGTTACAGCAAGTTTCACGTGTTGATCTAAACCACGATGCAGCGCTTTTTCGGCTTTGTTTTTTAATTTATTAAAGGTGTTCTTTGCAAATGATTGGCTCATACAGTGTCTAGCACCCTATTTGCGCTTGGTTTCACATTGCAAACAAGGTGCTTTAAAATCCTTTAAAGTTTGTTAATTTCACGGCTAACCGTAAATTCTGTTGAGGTGACATAGCGTTCCATCTCTTGTAAACGACCATCAACTCGCGCAAGACGCTCTTTTAAATCTTGCAGTGCACGGCGAGGTGGTTCCCCTTTTTGCCATACTTTAAATTTCACTTCAAGCGGGTCTTGGTGAATACTGTCGCCAGTTTTCATTGTTTTCTCTGATGGTTTCTTATCTAAAATAAACCACGCAGCAATGTAAGCAACAACAATAAATGGCCCACCCGATAACAACACTGCGGTGACGACAAGAATACGTACGAGCCAAAGCTCCATATTAAAGTAGTCGCTGATACCCGCGCACACACCGGCTATTTTACCGCGCTCTGCGTCTCTGAATAATTCGCGTTTGGTACTCATACTTTACGTCTCCACTGTGGAGCCTCTTGATCAAGTAAGGCTTCTAATGTTTCAACTCGCTCTGCCATTTTGTCTGCTTTTTGTGCAAGCTCTAACAGCTGGCGATGTTCGTGTTCACTTAAACCTTGACTCACTTGCTTTTTACTACGGTAGTGTAAAATAAGCCAAAGTGGGGCAACAACCACCATAAATACAATAATGGGTGCCATCAAAACTTCTGCGTCGAACATGATTCTCTCCTGTCAATCCGTTATGTGTTTAAGCATTGGGGGACTTGCCCCCATTTTTTATTTTTTATCTGCCAGTTTTTTCTTAAGCTCAGCAAGCTCATCATCAATCTTTTCGTCTTGCTGTAGACCCGCAATTTCGTCAGCTAATGATTTTTTACCAAGATCATAAGACTCTATTTGAGATTCTAGACCATCGATCTTGTTTTCGTAACGTTCGAAGCGGTTTAGCGCATCTTCCACTTTTGAGCTATCAAGCGCTTTTTTCACTTCTAAACGTGACTCAGCTGAACGTTGACGTAAAATAATCGCTTTTTGACGTGATTTAGCATCAGCCAGCTTCTCTTGTAACGTGCTTACTTCTTGCTGAAGCTTTGCAATATGAGATTCAACATGCTCAAGCTCAGATTCAACAGCAGCCACAGCATCCGCAGACTTTTGCTTTTCAATCAGTGCTGCACGCGCTAAGTCATCACGGTCTTTGCTTAGTGCTAACTCCGCTTTTTCTTGCCAATCAGCAACCTGTACTTTTAATGTATCAACGCGACGTACTAATTCTTTTTTCTCAGCAAGTGTTTTTGCTGACGTAGAGCGTACTTCTACTAATGTATCTTCCATCTCTTGGATGATCAGACGAACCATTTTTTCTGGGTCTTCTGCTTTATCTAAGATGGCATTGATATTAGAATTAACGATGTCTGCAAAACGTGAAAAAATTCCCATAACATTTACCTCTTTGGTGTTTTAACTTAATCAGTTGGTATATCTAGTATCAATATGCTTGCCAACTTTTATAAAGCTAGAATAACTTAATATATTCAAACAGTTAAACTAAATTTATAAATTTCTTTAGTTCTCTCAGATAATGAAATACACTAGATCTTAGTAAAAATGACTAAGAGTTAGGGAATATGAGCCAATTTCGCCAACAGGATAATTTACTCGGCCAATCTGACAGCTTTTTAAGCGTGCTGGATCAAGTATCACAGCTGGCTAGTTTAGATAAACCAGTGCTTATTATTGGTGAACGCGGTACAGGTAAAGAACTGATTGCAGCGCGTTTACATTTTTTATCGAAACGCTGGGAACAGAACTATATCAAGCTCAACTGTGCGGCGCTTAACGAGAACCTACTCGAAAGTGAATTATTTGGCCATGAAAGCGGGGCTTTTACCGGAGCAAGTAAACGCCATGAAGGTCGCTTTGAACGCGCCAACAGTGGCACGCTGTTTTTAGATGAATTAGCCAACACCTCAGCGATGGTGCAAGAAAAACTGTTACGCGTTATTGAATATGGTGAGTTTGAGCGTGTCGGCGGTAAGCAAACCGTTAAAGTAGATACTCGCCTTGTGTGCGCAACAAATGAAGACCTACCAAGTCTTGCAGAGCAAGGTGAGTTTAGAAGCGACCTACTTGATCGTCTCGCTTTTGATGTTATTACCCTGCCCCCGCTTCGTGAACGCCAAGAAGATATTATGTTACTTGCAGAACAGTTTGCGATTAATATGGCGCGTGATCTTGAGTGGGAGCTATTTAGTGGCTTTACTCGCAGCGCTACCGAAACACTGCAGTCATACGACTGGCCGGGTAATATTCGTGAATTAAAAAATGTTGTTGAACGAAGTTTGTATCGTCACGGCAATGAACATATTCCCGTTCACCAGATTATTTTAGACCCATTTGCCAGCAAATTCAGACCTAAGCAACGTATTAAAGGCAGTAGTAACAGTGCACCAATTGCACATATAGAACATGCGGTTACACCCCCTTCACAGGCGCAAGAGTCAGTATCACTAAGCAAACCTGAAATTCAGTTTCCTTGTAACTTGAAACAACTTTCCAATGACTTTGAAATTGATGTCATAAAAAAAGCATTGGAACACAGTCAATTTAATCAAAAGAAAACTGCAGAACAGCTCGAATTAACGTATCATCAATTACGTGGCTATTTGAAAAAATACAATTTATTAGACCAGCAGCAATAGTTAGAGGCTAATCAGGTGTATAAACCGTTACTTGCTTTGTCTTTGGTATGCTTAGTAGGCTGCCTAGATAGCGAAGAAAAAACCACTGAACAAAAAAATCAGGGCTTAGTGTATTGCGCTGAGGCTAACCCGGTGTCGTTTAATCCACAAGTAACGACCACGGGCTCAACCATTGATATTATTGCTAATCAGCTTTATGACCGCCTATTGAGTATCGACCCTGTGTCTGCTGAATTTCAGGCGGAACTTGCCACCGATTGGAAAATCAGTCCAGACGGCAAGTCCATCACTTTTACTTTACGAAAAGGGGTGAAGTTTCATACTACCAAGTACTTTACACCGAGCCGTGATTTTAATGCCGATGACGTCATTTTTACCTTTAGCCGCTTATTTGATGTATACAATCCCTATCATTTTGTGGGTGATGCCAATTACCCGTATTTTCAAAGTGTCGGTATTGATCAATTAATTCGCCGCATTGTGCGTGTTTCTGACTACCAGGTGCGCTTTGAACTTTATAATGCTGAAAGCAGCTTTTTAGCGAACCTTGCAACCGATTTTGCCGTGGTGCTATCAAAAGAATACGCCATGCAATTAAAAGAGCGAAAGCAAGAAAACCTCTTTGACCAGTACCCCGTTGGCACGGGCCCTTATGTGTACAGAGAATACCGTCGCGATCGCTTAATTCGCTATTACCGTAATCCTGATTATTGGAAACACCCTGTGGTGCTTGAGCAATTGGTTTACGACATAACGCCAAATGGCACCACCCGTGTCGCCAAAATGCTGACCAAAGAATGCGATGTAACCGCTCACCCTAGCAGCGCACAATTAAGTATTTTAGCTGAACGAGACGATATTAACGTTCAAAAAGAGCAAAACCTTAATATTGGTTATTGGGCATTTAATACTGAGCGTCCACCGTTTGATGATATTCGTGTGCGCCAAGCACTGGCCAGCGCGATTGATGTCGACAAAATCATGCAAGCAGTTTACTACGGTAATGGTATTAAGGCGCAATCGTTACTGCCACCAGCCTCTTGGGCTTTTGAAGCACAAAAAGCGATGCCTGAATTCAATCCTGAACTTGCGAAAACACTGCTTGCAGAGGCCGGCTATAAAAATGGCTTTGATATGAATATCTGGGCCATGCCAGTCAGCCGAATTTATAACCCAAATGCCCGTAAAATGGCGGAGCTGATGCAAAGTGATCTGCGCAAAATCGGGGTTAACGTGAGTATTGTGGAATACGAATGGAATACCTTTTTACAACGCGTTGGTGAACACCGCCACGATAGCGTGTTACTCGGCTGGGCAGCCGATACGCCCGACCCCGACAACTTTATGAGCCCATTGCTAAGTTGCACAGCAACTTTTAGTGGTAAAAATCCGGCAAACTGGTGTAACCCTGAATTTGATTTATTACTCACTCAAGCGCTCGACACCACCGATTTAGAAAAACGGAAGCAATTTTACAATCAAGCTCAGCGCATTATTGTACAAGAGTTGCCGATTCTGCCAATTGCCCACGGCATGCGTTTTCAAGCATCTAGCAGCGATGTGAAAGGGATAAGTTTAAGCCCGTTTGGCGGTATTTCACTGGCTAACGCGAGGAAAGAATAATGATACTTGATTATATTCTTCGCCGCTTAGCGCTGTTAATGTTTATGATGCTGACATTAAGTATTTTTACTTTTTCGTTAAGCTATTTATTCCCCGGTGATGCCTTAACCAATTTAAGTGGTATTACCAACAGCACTTTTTCGCAAACCAGCGTGCTTGAAGAAAAGTTCCACTTTACTGAAAATTATGCCGTGCAATACTTCGCGTTTTTAGAGCGCATCGTCCAAGGAGATTGGGGGGTATCGTTCGCCTCTGGTGAAAGTGTATTTCAGCATATTGTTGACCTATTTCCTGCCACACTCGAGCTGAGTACCTATGCGCTTATCGTGTCAGTGGTCGTCGGCGTGCCAAGCGGTATTTTAGCCGCTGCTTATTACAGACGTTGGCCCGATAAATTCATTAACTCAGGCACACTCATTGGCTATTCAATGCCCGTATTTTGGTTAGCACTGCTGTTAATAATGGTGTTTTCACTGCAGTTAGGCTGGTTTCCGATGTCGGGTCGTATGGGGTTACTTTACGAGATTGAACCTGTCACAGGGTTCATTTTGATAGATATCATTGCGGGAGACTTTCCGTATCATGGCATGGCTTTTGTGGATGCATTACACCACCTAACATTGCCAACTATCGTTTTGGCTATGTACCCAACAACCGTGTTGGTGCGCTTTACGCGCGATTCAATGCTCAAAGTGCTTGATCAAAGTTACATTAAAACAGCACGTGCTAAAGGGTTAAACCGCGCCCAGCTCATTATTCATCATGCCCTTAGAAATGCGTTATTGCCTGTGATAAAGCAAATCGGCTTACAATTTAGTACGCTGATCACCCTTGCGATGATCACCGAGGTCATTTTCTCATGGCCCGGCATAGGCCGATGGTTAATTGACAGTATTTATCAACGCGATTACCCCGCTATTCAAGGCGGCTTATTGGCTGTGTCTATGTTCGTAATTTTAGCAACGATTGTCGCAGAGCTCACTTACACTCTATTCGACCCACTCTCGCGGAACCAAGCTCATGGCAAAGTTTAATTTATTCTCTGAAGAGTCGAATAAATCGCCGTTGGCGCGATTTTGGCGTAAATTTAAAACCAACCACCCTGCACTTGTTGGCTTATGGTTATTTATTGCCTTTGCTTTACTGGCTGCATCAGCCCCTTTACTTGCCCCTTATGGCGTAAACCAGCAGCACAGCGATGCGTTATTATTGCCGCCATCATGGCATGATGCCGGTGATGTTCGGTTTCTATTAGGCACCGATGATTTAGGTCGCGATGTGTTGTCGCGATTAATGAATGGCGCAACTTACACATTTGGCTTATCTGTTGTAGCAGCCCTTATCACCACGGTTATTGGGGTTTTGGTAGGCACTTTTGCGGGCATTAGTCGTGGTATTCGTTCAAGCTTTTTAAATCACTTACTCGACATTACCTTGTCGATTCCCTCGTTACTTTTAGCCATAATTATTATCGCGATTCTTGGTCCTGGCTTAATGAACACCGTGTGGGCAATTATCCTTGCTCTACTGCCACAGTTTATCCACTCTGTTCGAAATCTGATTGTTGAAGAGCTCAATAAAGATTATATCACCGCCTTTAAACTAGATGGTGCGTCTAACTGGCACATATTAGCCCGAGGAATTTTCCCGAATATCTACGAACATATCGTGGTTATATTCACAATGGCACTTTCTACAGCAATATTAGATATCTCAGCACTGGGCTTTTTAAAGCTCGGTGCACAGCCGCCAACCACAGAATGGGGTGCGATTTTGGCCGAAAACCTTGGTTTAATTTACCTTGCCCCTTGGACTGTGGGTTTACCCGGCGTATTATTATTTTTAGCTGTGCTGTCTACCAATTTAGTAGGTGATGGTTTACGCCAAGTGCTTAAAGAACGTAAGGCCGACTAGTTATGCAATTACTCGATATTCGCAATCTCACGATAGAGTTACGCACCTCTGATACGGTAATTCGTGCGGTTGATAAAGTGAGCCTAACCCTTAAAGAAGGTGAGGTTCATGCGCTGGTTGGTGAGTCAGGCTCTGGCAAAAGCTTAATTGCGAAAGCCATTGTTGGGGTGTTGAATAAGCGCTGGCATATCACTGCCGACAGAATGCACTGGCGCGGTGTTGACTTAATGCGTCTATCCAATGAGCAACGCCGTAAATTAGTTGGTCAAGATATTGCTATGATTTACCAAGATCCAAGCCGCTGTTTGGACCCCACAGCAAAAATATTTGATCAAATTGCCGAAACCTTACCCGTTGAAGCAACCAGTGGCTTTTTCTTAAAACGAAATCGCCAACGTAAAGACCGCGTAAAAGCACTTATTCATAAAGTGGGAATTAAAGATCACAAAAAAGTGCTCGACAGCTATCCTCATGAGCTTTCAGAAGGTATCTGCCAAAAAGTGATGATAGCGATGGCGATTGCTCGTACTCCTAAATTACTTATCGCCGATGAGCCAACCACAGCCCTTGAGAGCACGACTCGTGCACAAGTTTTTAGGTTATTAAAAAGTTTGAACCTGTTAAAAAACATGTCAATTTTAATGATCTCTCATGAGCTTGAAGAGATCATAGACTGGTCGCATGGGATGCATGTTTTATACTGCGGACAAATGGTTGAAGCAGGCCCTACAAGCCGTATTTTTAGTCAGCCACACCACCCTTATACACAAGCATTATTAAAGAGCTTACCTGACTACGAGCAAGGTTTGGCACATAAAGAACCCTTTTATGCGCTCAAAGGCACGATTCCAACCTTGCAACATTTGCCGATAGGTTGCCGACTTGGCCCCCGTTGCCCACAAGCACAAAAAGCGTGTGTGGTAACGCCTAAATTGACGAAACATCATGGTCATAGTTATGCGTGTCACTTCCCATTAATTAAGGCGATGAAATAATGCAACCACTGCTAAAAGTGCAAGCCCTATCGAAAAGTTTTAATTTGCGTGCAGGACTCTTTTCACGCAAGCGTTTTACGGTGCTGAAAGACATTTCATTTTGTTTAGGCCAAGGTGAAACTATCGCCATTATTGGTGAAACAGGCTCAGGTAAAAGCACCCTTGCAAAACTATTAGCAGGTGCAGACAACGCAGATAAAGGGCAAATTTTACTCGATGGTAACATCATTGAAAATGATGGGCTTCGCGATAATGACTGTCGTCATATTCGCCTTATATTCCAAGATTCTGAAGCCTCACTCAACCCCGGCCTCACTATTGGTGACATGCTAAACGACTGCTTACAATATAATACTGATCTAGACAAAGCCGCTCGCGAAGAGAAAATTAAACAAACGTTAGCAAAAGTCGGGCTCTTGTTAGACCATCGTCATTATTACCCGCATATGTTCAGTAGTGGTCAATTGCAACGTATAGCGCTTGCACGCGCTTTAATTCTAGATCCTAAGGTTGTGGTGCTTGATGAGGCTTTATCGTCGCTAGACCCCTCTGTGCGTGCTCAAACGGTAAACTTATTACTACGTTTACAAAAAGAAACGGGCCTTAGCTATGTCCTGATCACTCATCATTTAAGTTTAGTACGCCATATTAGCGATCAACTTGTGGTGCTTGATCACGGCGAGATTGTCGAATACGGCCAAACTGAAACGATTTTCCAAAACCCGCAATCATCCGTAACACAGAAATTGCTGAGTTGTTGATTTACCTTAACGCTTTACGCTTAATTTGGCGTTAAAACGCCTCCTACACTCGGCACTATTTTATATCGAGGTAGGAATGGCGTGAGCCATGAAGAAGTTGCTATTCAGCGTTAAAACGCCTCCTACACTCGGCACGATTTCAAATCGAGGTAGGAATGGCGTGAGCCACGTAGAAGTTGCTATTCGGCGTTAAAACGCCTCCTACACTCGGCACGATTTCAAATCGGGGTAGGAATGGCTTTAGCCATGAAGAAGTTGCTATTTAGCGTTAAAACGCCTCCTACATTCGGCACGACTTAGAAGTTGCTATTCGGTGTTAAAAGCCTTCTACACTCGGCACGATTTCAAATCGCGGCCAGAATGGTTTTAGTCACGAAGAAGTTGCTATTCGGCGTTAAAACGCCTCCTACACTTGGCACGATTTCAAATCGAGGTAGGAATGGCTTTAGCCATGAATGCAGCATTCGCTAATGCACTTTGGTATAAAGAAAACGCGCAACCCTGCCCCATCAAGGCTAAGTAACAGCACAAGCCTCATCTGAGCGACACTTCGACTCTATCACCGTGACTGGGGGGTGTTGAAGTGACAATAAAATGAAGCGCTTCAGAGCCTTGATTACTTAATTGATGAACTTTGCCTGCGCTGACATGTAAACCTTGCTGTGCGCTAAGAATGTGGACTTGGCCATCAACCTCAATGGTATACGCCCTCCTACTCTAAAGACTGTATTTCATAGCAAAGCGTTTGTTATAGGTATTTTTAAACGACAAAAAAGGCGCCATAAGGCGCCTCTTCATTTAGCTAACTAATAGCTTACTCTGTAGGTTGAGCAGCTTTAGGTACTTTTACATCAGCTTGCGCTTTTAGTGCAGCAATAAATACCATATAGTTTTTATTTACTTGCGCCATCGTGATGTTTTGTTTTTGTTGTTCATTAATATCACTGCTTTGAGCTTCATTCACCGCTTTAAGCGCAACAATCGCAGAGTCACCATTATTTAAATCAACAACATCTGTCACGGGTGCACCTTGTGGGTGTGCCATTCTAAATGCCTGTTGAACAATAGCGGGTGAAACGGTGTACGCTTGACGTGCTAACGCCGCTTCTTGGCGAACTTCTAAGCCTTCAGCTGCCGCAATATCGCTTAAGCTTTTACCTGCTTCAATATCTGCATACAGAGTACGTGCTTTATCTTTAGCAAGTTCAGATGCTTTCTGCGCAACTAACGTCGCTTTGATTTGCTCTGAAACATCTGCAAGTGGCTTCGTCGTTGCTGGTTTGTGATCATTCACTCGAACAACAACAGCATGCTCATCACCCACTTCAATCACTTCTGAGTTCATGCGATCTTCTAACACTTCTGGAGAGAAAATTGCCGCAATAACTTGTGGGTTATTAAGTGGCTCTGGTAATGCGTTACGCGTTACTAGCTCTGTTTTTTGAACTTCAACACCTGCCGCTTCTGCTGCATCGTTTAATGTGTCAGAGATTTCAAACGCTAATTCACCCATTTCTGTTTGCTTCTCATAGAAAGCATTCACTTTCTTAGAACGCTCCAGCTCAGCACGTAACTCGCCTTTTACGTCAGCATAAGGTTTTACTTGCTGTGTTTGAATATCTGTCAGTTTGATGATGTGATAACCAAACTCAGATTCTACAACATCAGAAATGTCACCTTTGTTTGCAAGTGCATATGTTGCCTCTTCAAACGCAGGGTCCATCATGTCGCGCTCTATCCAATCAAGATCACCGCCCATCTCAGCACTCACGACATCGTCTGATGACGACTCAGCAAGCTGCGCAAAGTCTGCACCATTTTTAAGTTGTGCAAGTAACTCTTCTGCTTTCGCTTTTGCAGCATCATCGTCTTCACTATTATCAATTAAGATATGTGAAACACGGCGTTTTTCTGGCTCAATATATTGCGCGCTGTTTTGATCGTAATACGCTTTTACATCTTCTTCTGACACGCTTGAATCTAGGCTCAGATTCGCCGCATTTAAATCAATGTAGCTCACTGATACTTGCTCAGGTGCTAAAAACTGCGGTTGATTTAGGTCATAGTAATCAGCAATTTCTTGTTCGCTTACTTCAACGCCTTCTTGTAACGACTCTTTAGTAACAACAAGGTAATCGATACTGCGCGTTTGTTGTTGAAGTGCAACACTGTTGTTTAATTCGTTTTCTAATACGAAATCAGTTCCGGCAACAGCACCCACAAGTTGGCTACGCGTCATATCTTCACGTAGATACTCTCTAAAAGTATCTGGTTGAAAGTTCATTTGACGAAGCACTTGTAGATAGCGGTCGTTATTAAACTGGCCACCCACTTGGAAGTAAGGCATTTCTAAAATAGCTTTACGAACACTTTCGTCACTAACACGAAGACCTAATTCTGCCGCTAGTTGAGTTTGCAATTCTTGT
Source organism: Pseudoalteromonas sp. bablab_jr011 (assembly GCF_016464045.1). Lineage (NCBI taxonomy): Bacteria > Pseudomonadati > Pseudomonadota > Gammaproteobacteria > Alteromonadales > Pseudoalteromonadaceae > Pseudoalteromonas > Pseudoalteromonas sp. bablab_jr011. Next base: position 65,565 of record NZ_JACDWU010000167.1, read on the forward strand.
TGTACTAAACGGTCAATTACACCTTGGCGGATTTGTGCCATGTAATTTGGATCGGCTGCGATTTGCGCAAAATATTCACCAAATTGTTGCTCTAAACGATTACGCTCATTTTGATAAGCACGGCTGAATTCGGTTTGGCTAATTTTAACTCCATTTACTTCTGCAACGGGTTGCTCTGTGGTTTGTCCTAAATAACCACCGATCCCAGCTAAAGCAAAAGATAAAATCACCGCGCCTAAAATAATTTTGGCTGCAGGTCCCTGCGAACCTTCTCTGATTTTCTCAAGCATTTATCTATCTCTATTCTGATCAGGTACAAATTAACCCTGCTCATGTAAAAAAAGCGTATCTTACCAGATACGCTTTTTCACTTGAAGTAACTGGTGCTAAGTTACCTAATTCAATTTAAGTGTGATTAGGTATCTCTCACCTTACTAATCTTTTGCTGATTAGTTTACTGCGTCTTTCAGCGCTTTACCTGCTTTGAAAGAAGGAATGTTTGCTGCTGCAATCTGGATAGCTTCACCAGTTTGTGGGTTACGACCTGAACGCGCTGCACGCTCACGTACTGAGAAAGTACCAAAGCCAACTAGCGCCACTGAATCGCCATCTTTAAGAGCGCCTGAAACAGCCTCGATGAATGAATCTAGTGCACGACCAGCAGCCGCTTTAGAAATGTCAGCATCAGCTGCGATTTGATCGATTAATTGAGATTTATTCACAATATCATCCTCTTTCATTGTTATTATCAAGAGCGATTGTTTTTTTAATTAACATCACTGTTTTGAAAATTTATGAGCAAGTTAAGTTTATGCTCAGGTTATTATATTTTTCTCAACCCTAGGCCACATAAGGCCTAGGCTTGAAAACTAGTGCTTAACTTATCATACCCTTTGTATTTGAAAAGCCCCTAAAAGCACTTTTTTGCTGTTTTTTACTGGTTTTTTTCAGTTTCGACTGAAAAACTCTCTACTGGGTGCTTCAAAGCTATCTTTAAAACGTCATCAATCCATGTAACTGGGTGAATTTCAAGACCCTCTAAAACGTTATCAGGGATCTCTTTTAAGTCACGTTCGTTAATTTTTGGAATAATAACGGTTTTAATACCGCCACGGTGGGCAGCTAAAAGTTTCTCTTTTAAGCCACCTATTGGAAGTACTTCACCACGTAAAGTGATTTCACCCGTCATGGCAACATCAGAACGTACCGGGTTACCCGTTAAGCTCGATACTAAACCTGTCACCATGGCAATACCCGCACTTGGGCCATCTTTGGGTGTTGCACCTTCAGGCACGTGAACATGTATGTCACGTTTTTCGTAAAAGTCACTATTGATACGCAATTTATCCGCGCGATTACGCACCACAGTCATTGCTGCTTGAATTGACTCTTGCATCACATCGCCCAGCGATCCCGTGTACGTTAGTTTGCCTTTACCAGGCACTGCGGCTGACTCAATCGTTAATAAATCTCCGCCTACTTCAGTCCACGCTAAACCCGTTACTTGGCCTATACGATCGCCATCTTCTGCTTTACCGTAATCAAAGCGCTGCACACCTAAGAATTCTTCTAGGTTGTCTTCGTCAATGGTGACTTTCTTAATGTCTTTATTAAGCAAAATATTTTTCACTGCTTTACGACACAGCTTAGACACTTCACGTTCAAGATTACGCACACCAGCTTCGCGGGTGTAGTAGCGAATAATGCCAATGATGGCGCTATCTTCAATCTCAACTTCGCTATCTTTAAGACCATTACGCTTAACTTGCTTTGGAATTAAATGCTGCTTGGCAATATTTAGCTTCTCATCTTCGGTGTAGCCCGATAAACGAATTACTTCCATACGGTCTAATAATGGACCCGGAATATTAAAGCTATTTGATGTAGCAACAAACATTACATCAGATAAATCGTAATCGACTTCTAAATAGTGATCAGCAAAATGGCTGTTTTGTTCTGGGTCTAATACCTCAAGCAATGCTGAGGCTGGGTCACCACGCATATCAGAAGACATCTTGTCGATTTCGTCTAATAAGAACAGTGGGTTTTTAACCCCAACTTTGGTCATGTTCTGAATCAACTTACCTGGCATTGAACCAATGTAAGTACGACGATGACCACGTATTTCAGCTTCATCACGTACGCCACCTAAAGCCATACGAACATATTTACGACCCGTAGAGCGCGCAATAGACTGCCCTAGTGATGTTTTACCCACACCCGGTGGACCGACTAGGCACAAAATTGGGCCTTTTAACTTATTAGTACGCTGTTGGACTGCAAGATACTCAATAATACGTTCTTTGACTTTGTCTAAACCGTAATGGTCGGTATCAAGAATTTTTTGCGCACCCGCTAAGTCTTTTTTCACTTTAGAGCGTTTTTTCCATGGCACATTGATAAGCGTATCAATATATGAACGAACCACGGTGGCTTCTGCCGACATAGGCGACATCATTTTCAGCTTCGCAAGTTCAGCACTTGCTTTCTCTTGCGCTTCTTTTGGCATGCCCGATTCTTCGATACGCTTTTTAATTGCTTCGAATTCATCTGGTACATCATCCAGCTCGCCAAGCTCTTTTTGAATCGCTTTCATTTGCTCGTTGAGGTAGTACTCACGCTGCGATTTTTCCATCTGCTTTTTAACGCGAGTACGAATTTTCTTCTCAACTTGCAGTAAGTCTATCTCACCTTCCATCAAGGCCATTAAGTACTCAAGACGTTCTGTTACATTAGAAATCTCAAGTACTTTTTGTTTTTCTGGCACTTTAAGTGGCATATGCGCTGCCATTGTATCCGCTAAACGTGCAGCCTCATCGATTCCCGACACAGAAGTAAGTACTTCAGGTGGGATTTTCTTATTGAGTTTCACATAGCCTTCAAATTGGCTAATAGCGCTACGAATAAAGATATCTTGCTCTTGCTCATCAATGTGGCTTGATTCAATGAACTGCGCCTCAGCAACGAAGAAATCATCGTTATCTAAAAACGTTTCGACGCTCGCACGCTGCGTGCCTTCTACAAGCACTTTAACGGTGCCATCAGGTAGCTTTAATAACTGAAGTACTGTGGCTATGGTACCAACACGGTAGATATCATCTTGTTGCGGATCATCAACAGAGGCGTCTTTTTGCGCCACTAGGAAAATTTGTTTATCTTTGTCCATCGCCGCTTCTAAGCATTTTATTGATTTTTCACGACCAACAAATAGCGGGATCACCATGTGCGGGTATACCACTACATCGCGCAGTGCCAACACGGGGATTTCAACTCGATCTGTTCTCTCAAGCGTCATTATATTCTCTTCGCACTTCATTTATTTTAAAGATTACTCAAGTATATGGGGATATGTAAGGGAAAGTTCAACATATTTATAAAAAAAGGAGCCATTGGCTCCTTTTTTATGTTTAACTGCTTAAATTTTGAACTATTTCAAATTTATTCAGATGCCGCTTTGTCTTGATTACCACTTTGGTAAATCAAAATTGGGTCTGACTCACCTTTAATAACCGTTTCGTCAATTACCACTTTGCTTACATCATCCATCGAAGGAAGTTCATACATGGTATCAAGTAATACACCTTCTACGATTGAACGTAAGCCACGTGCACCTGTTTTACGCTCCATTGCTTTGTGCGCAATCGCTGATAAGGCATCTTCACGGAACTCAAGCTCAACATCTTCCATTGCGAACAATGCAGAGAACTGTTTGGTTAAAGCATTTTTAGGTTCACTTAGAATTTGAATCAGTGCGGCTTCATCCAGCTCTGTTAACGTTGCAACAACCGGTAGACGACCAATGAACTCAGGAATTAAACCGTACTTCACCAGATCTTCAGGCTCAACATCTTTAAATGTCTCACTTAAGCTGCGGCTGCCAGATGATTGTTTAACTTCAGCACCAAAGCCAATACCCGTATTTTTGTGACTACGCTGCTCAATCACTTTATCTAGGCCTGCGAATGCACCCCCACAGATAAATAAGATTTTCGACGTATCAACTTGTAAAAACTCTTGCTGCGGATGCTTACGACCGCCTTGCGGTGGTACAGAGGCAACCGTGCCTTCAATCAGTTTTAAAAGTGCTTGTTGTACACCTTCGCCTGATACATCGCGGGTGATTGACGGGTTGTCTGATTTACGAGAAATCTTGTCAATTTCATCAATATAAACAATACCACGTTGCGCTTTTTCGACGTCGTAATCACATTTTTGCAGTAATTTTTGAATAATATTTTCGACGTCTTCACCCACATAACCGGCTTCGGTTAGTGTTGTGGCATCAGCCATAGTGAATGGCACATCAAGTAAACGAGCCATCGTTTCTGCAAGTAATGTTTTACCACTACCTGTTGGACCAATTAACAAGATATTACTTTTACCAAGTTCAATATCAGCGTTGATGGTTTGATTACGAAGACGTTTATAGTGATTGTATACCGCAACCGACAGTACTTTTTTCGCGTGGTCTTGGCCAATCACATAATCATCTAAGTGATTACGAATTTCTTTCGGCACAGGCAGTTTATCAGACGCGCTATGTTTCGGCGCAATGTCTTTGATCTCTTCCCTGATTATATCGTTACACAGCTCAACACATTCATCACAAATGTATACTGAAGGGCCTGCAATTAATTTGCGAACTTCATGCTGGCTTTTGCCACAAAAAGAGCAGTATAACAATTTATTACTTTTGTCGCCGTCTGTAGGAGTGTCAGACATTCAGCTACCTCATTTTTTACGTTGGCAGCAGCACGCAACTGCTGCTAATTCACTATGGTTAACTATACCAAAGAATATAAGTTTTCGCATAGTAAAGGGTGATAGCTAATAATACGATATCATTAGCTATTCAGATTACTTTGTTTCGCGACTAGAAAATACTGAATCAACGAGACCGTATTCAACCGCTTCGCTTGCACTCATAAAGTTGTCACGGTCGGTATCGCGTGATACCACGTCTAACGGCTGACCCGTATGCTCAGCCATCAAGCGATTTAGCTTATCTTTAATTGATAAAATTTCACGAGCATGAATTTCGAAATCAGACGCCTGACCTTGGAAACCACCAAGTGGTTGATGAATCATCACACGCGAGTTAGGTAAACAAAAACGTTTGCCTTTAGCGCCACCTGATAGCAAGAAGGCTCCCATGCTCGCCGCTTGACCAACACAAATAGTACTGACATCTGGCTTAATGAAATTCATTGTATCGTAAATCGCCATGCCCGCAGTGACCGAGCCACCTGGCGAGTTGATATAAAGATAAATATCTTTTTCTGGATTTTCTGACTCTAAAAACAGCATTTGCGCAAGAATCAAGTTTGCCATGTTATCTTCAACTTGGCCTGTTAAGAAAATAATGCGCTCTTTTAAAAGACGTGAGTAAATATCATATGAGCGCTCACCCTTTGCTGTTTGCTCAACAACCATAGGGACTAATGCGTTTAGAGGGTCTATCATACCGCTGTTCATTCTTATTTAATTCCTTATCCGCTGCGACTCATCCTTACTATAAGGAAAGCACATTTATACTAATGTTAATTTACGCGTATTTTCAATCTATTTAAGTATATGCGAACACAAAGATGTATTTTCAATCCTTTATGTTTAATGTTGCGCATTAACATAAGTATTGTTGGTTTTGGTGAAACTGGCCACCACAAACTAAAATGGCCCGAGTACGCTGTATAAATACAGTGTAACACGAGCCATTTAATCGCTAGCGAGAGCTTAAGTCAATGACTTATTAAGCACCTTGCTGTGGATTCATGATGTCGTCGAATGCTTTTTCAACGTCAGTCACGTTTGCTTTAGCTAGGATAGCTTCAACTGCTTGCTCTTCCATCGCTACGTTGCGCATTTGCTGCATTAGTTGATCATTTGCTTTGTAGTATTCTACTACTTCAGTTGGATCTTCGTATGCAGAAGCTACTGTTGCAATTAACGCTTCAACTTTTGCGTCATCAACTTTAAGCTCGTTCGCTTTAATCACTTCACCTAGTAATAGGCCAGTTTTAACGCGAGTTACAGCTTGCTCGTGGAATAACTCAGCTGGAAGCTCAGGCATGTTTTGAGCGTTGCCGCCAAAACGTTGTGCCGCTTGTTGACGTAGAGCATCAATTTCTTGATCTACTAGTGCTTTTGGCACGTCGATTTCGTTGTTCGCTAAAAGACCTTTGATAGCTTGGTCTTTCACGTTAGCTTTAACCGCTTGGTCAAGCTCACGTGACATGTTTTTCTTAACTTCTTCTTTCAGTGCATCAACGCCGCCTTCAGCAACACCGAATTTAGTTGCGAACTCTTCGTTAAGCTCAGGAAGCTCTTGAGTTTCAACTTTCTTCACAGTAATAGTGAAAGAAGCCGCTTTACCTTTTAGGTTTTCAGCGTGATATTCTTCAGGGAATGTTACTTCAGCAACAACTTCTTCGCCCGCTTTTTTGCCAACGATGTTGTCTTCGAAACCTGGGATCATACGACCTTGACCAAGTTCTAGAGGGAAGTCTTCAGCTTTACCGCCTTCAAACTCTTCACCATCGATAGAACCAACGAAGTCGATAGTTACACGATCTTTTTCACCTGCAGCAGCGTCAACTTCAGTCCACGATGCGTGTTGCTTACGTAACGTTTCTAGCATGTTAGCTAGGTCTTCGTCAGTAACAGAAACAGCTGGTTTTTCAACGTTAATTTTATCTAGACCTTGAATTTCAACTTCAGGGTACACTTCAAACGTTGCATCGAATTCTAAATCTTTACCTGCTTCTAACGCTTTTGGTGCGAAAGTTGGTGCACCCGCTGGGTTGATTTTTTCAGAAACGATTGCTTCGATGTAGTTGCGTTGCATTAATTCGCCCGCAACTTCTTGACGTACTGCAGCACCGTAACGTTTGTTGATGATAGACGCTGGAACTTTACCAGGACGGAAACCATCGATACGCTGGGTTTTAGACAGTTGTTGTAAGCGTTTTTTTACTTCAGTCTCAACGTTCTCTGCAGGAACGGTGATGGTCAGACGGCGCTCAAGGCCTTGAGTCGTCTCAACAGAAACTTGCATGATTTACCTCAATCTTCAATTTTGGCGACTGTTCGCCTTCCTTACAAACAAGGTGATCTCCATGAGTGATAGCAAGTTTTAACGCTGAAAAATTCAACTTAAAACGGCGCATTGTAACCATGAGATACCATTGCTGCTCTGCCCCTATGGGCACTATGTTAAACAATAGACGCGGCATTATAACCTAATATTTTTGATAGTCGAGTCTAGGGGGCAATTATTTGGTCTATATAGCGGCAATCTGCGTTTAAACGAACAAAAAACGAACGTAAAAATCATCAGCAAAGTAAGGTGATTAATTAAATCAGAATGTTTAAAAAGGGAATGACTAAGCGGTATTAATTTAGCGCATGAAACGCTCAGATTACCAAGATGAATATACTAGTAGAAAGTGGTCGGCGATGCAGGATTTGAACCTGCGACCCCTTGGACCCAAACCAAGTGCGCTACCAAACTGCGCTAATCGCCGATATAAAGAGAAGTTTTAAAAATACAACCACAGTGAAAGTGGTCGGCGATGCAGGATTTGAACCTGCGACCCCTTGGACCCAAACCAAGTGCGCTACCAAACTGCGCTAATCGCCGATACTGTGTGTAAATTGGGGTGACTGATGGGGCTCGAACCCACGACAACCGGAATCACAATCCGGGGCTCTACCAACTGAGCTACAATCACCACGGCATTTACATATTTTCAAATGGCGCACCCGGAAGGATTCGAACCTTCGACCAACGCCTTAGAAGGGCGTTGCTCTATCCAGCTGAGCTACGGGCGCATCGAAAACTTCAAAAGTTTGCCTGTAAGCAACCGCTTCTTGAAGAAGAAGTGGTCGGCGATGCAGGATTTGAACCTGCGACCCCTTGGACCCAAACCAAGTGCGCTACCAAACTGCGCTAATCGCCGATGCTTACTATTGTTTGCGAGTGACCTCGTTAACAACGGGGTGCATAATAGTGATTTGGCCGAGTCAGGTCAAACATTTTTTTAAGAAAATAATTCAATCGGTCACTTTTAGTTCATAATGGTTAAATATTGCAAATATAAGCTAAAATTTGAACTCTTTTTTATAAATAGACGCTTTATATCATATTGCATCTTGGCGCTATGCAGCTTTTCTGCGAAAATACGCAGCATAATAAAATATGATCAAACAAACGTGTTTGTTATATCCATGCCCCTTATTCGGATGATCATATTTTGATGTATCAGTATCAAGTTAACTAACCCCAATGAAAGGTCACCCATGACGGCAAACATCATCGATGGTAAGGCAATAGCTAAACAAGTACGCAGTAATGTGGCAGAACGAGTTGCAGCGCGTGTTGCAAACGGTTTACGTGCTCCAGGACTCGCAGTCGTGTTAGTTGGTCAAGATCCAGCAAGCCAAGTATATGTAGGTTCAAAACGCAAAGCCTGTGAAGAAGTCGGCTTTGTTTCTAAATCTTACGATTTACCTGGCGACACGACAGAGCAAGACTTACTCGCATTAATTGATCAACTTAATGAAGACAAAGAAGTAGACGGCATTTTAGTTCAACTTCCTTTGCCGCAAGGTCTTGATGCAGAGAAGATTCTTGAACGTATTACCCCTCATAAAGATGTTGATGGTTTCCATCCTTATAACATTGGCCGTTTAGCACAGCGTATGCCAGCACTTCGCCCCTGTACACCTAAAGGGATTATTACCCTACTCGACTCTACGGGTGTGCGTTATAAAGGCATGCATGCGGTTGTGGTTGGTGCATCGAACATTGTTGGTCGTCCTATGTCACTTGAGTTACTGCTTGCCGGTTGTACAACAACGGTGTGTCATAAATTCACGCAGGATTTAGAAACTCATGTGCGTCGTGCAGACTTATTGGTGGTGGCTGTAGGTAAACCCGAATTTATTCCTGGTGACTGGGTTAAAGAAGGCGCTATCGTCATTGATGTAGGTATTAACCGCCTTGAATCTGGCAAACTTGTGGGTGATGTTCAATATGATATTGCCGAACAAAAAGCGCACTTCATCACGCCTGTGCCAGGTGGTGTCGGCCCGATGACTGTTGCAAGCCTCATTGAGAACACCCTTGAAGCATGTGAAAAATATCACAGCTAATAATGATTGATTGTAAAAAGGGTTGCCACATGGCAACCCTTTTTTATTGTGAAACGAATACGTTTACACGCGTTTAAGTTTTAGCATTTGCGGCAACACCGAAAAAATAATCATCGTAAACATAATCAAATACTGCCATGGTTGGTATTGCTCATTTAATAAAATAATTGCACAGATGATCCCTGCAATTGGATTCGCAATCGTGCCAAATGAAAATTCAGCCACACTCATACGCCCAAGTAACCATACATATAAAATATAGGCAATCGCTGTATTGGGCACAATAAGCCAAAATAATGCACTGTATTGTAGCGTTGAAATAGGCTCAAAAACGCTGTGGTAATTTGTTGGATTAATGAAGCTGCCGTCTATGACCGCAGCGAGTAATAAAATAGTACCGCCAATAATTAACTGCCATGTAAGCACCACCCACCAATGAATACTGACTGATAAGGTTTGTACAAGGGTACTGCCAATCACAATCGTCAGTAATGCCCCCAATAAAGCACCGACACCCAGTGCATTTAAAGCGACATAAGCGGGGTCGAACAATAACCATGCAAGCACGACTAATACGGCTGCACTAATAGCTTGAGGCTTTGCGGGTCGCTGTCCTTTTGCTATCCATGCATATAAAAGTGCGACCACGGGGACCGACACCATGCCAACACCAGCAATTGCTGCAGGAAGATTAATCGCCATAATAAAGATAAACGCAAAAAACAGGGCGATGTTTATAGCGCCTAAAACGAGTAAGCTGGGCCATTGACGCGCGCGAGGAAAGCTTGGTTTTATTAATAATAAAAGTAACCCTGCGGGTAATGCGCGTAACGCACCTAATAATAACGGCGGCCAATCAGGGGTCGCATATTTTGTCACCGCATAAGTTGTACCCCATAAAAAAGCGGGGATCATGGCAAGAAAAATATTCAATGTAAGTCCTTGTAAATGCACAATAGCGATAAAATAAAACCTCAACCTTTATTGAGGTCAATACTTAAAAATAAAAAACTAAAAACAAAAAAGGCTGCCAATATGGCAACCTTTTGTCGGTTTCAATTTTAGCTTAGTGTTTACGCTTTACGCCACGTTGTTTTTCCAGCAGAGTCTTCAAGCACCACACCTAACGCATTTAGCGCATCACGTGCTTCATCAGCAGCGGCCCAATCTTTGTTAGCGCGGGCTTCATTACGTTGCATGATTAAGGCCTCAATCTGTGCTACTTCGTCATCGTCTTGACCGCCTTGCAGGAAAGCTTCTGGGTCTTGCTGCGCAACACCTAATACTTCGGCAATACTACGAAGTACAAAAGCTAATTTTCCAGCTTGCTCTGCATCGCTGTCTTTCACACGGTTAAGCTCTTTTGCTAATTCAAATAACACAGGTAATGCTTCAGGTGTATTGAAGTCATCGTCCATTGCTTTTCTGAATTTTGTAACGTATTCATTGTCGGCTAATTCACACTCAACAGGTGTTACACCGCGTAATGCCGTGTAAATGCGCTCTAATGAAGAGCGTGCTTGCTCAAGGTTCTCTTGCGAGTAATTAAGTTGGCTGCGGTAATGACCCGAAATTAAGAAATAACGAACCGACTCAGCATCGTACTCTGTTAGTACGTCACGTACGGTAAAGAAGTTGTTCAATGACTTAGACATCTTCTCTTTATTTACCTGCACCATGCCTGTGTGGATCCAGGTATTTACGTACTTACCGTTGTTTGCACAGCATGATTGAGCAATTTCGTTTTCGTGGTGAGGGAACTGTAAATCTGATCCTCCCCCATGAATATCAAAATGCTCACCTAAATGTTTAGAGCTCATTGCCGAACACTCAATATGCCAACCAGGACGACCCTCACCCCATAGCGATGACCACGAAGGCTCACCTGGCTTGGCTCTTTTCCAAAGTACGAAATCAAGCGGATCTTGCTTATCTTGCGCAACTTCAACACGCGAACCCGCTTGCAACATAGTTAAGTCTTGCTGTGAAAGTGCACCGTATTGCTCAAATGTTGATACATCAAACAATACATCGCCGTCAGCTGCTACGTAAGCATGACCTTTCGCTATTAAACGCTCAACCATGGCGATGATTTCATCCATGTGGTTGGTTACCGTTGGCTCAACATCAGGACGAAGCATGTTTAAACTATCAAAGTCTTCGTGCATCGCTTTAGTCATACGGACTGTTAAGTCATTTATAGACTCACCGTTTTCATGAGCACGCTTGATTATTTTGTCATCAACGTCCGTAATATTGCGGACATATTTTAAGTCGTAACCAATATGGCGCAGGTAACGGACAATAACGTCGAAGCCAACAAAAGTACGCGCATGTCCAATGTGACAGTAATCATAAATAGTGATACCACACACATACATGTCGATTTTGCCATCAACAAGGGGTTTAAACTGTTCTTTTTGTCGTGTAAGTGTGTTGTAAATTTGTACCATTTATAAAATGTCCTTAACGGTGTTTCGAGATTCTCTATGGTAACACTTGCAAAGCCACTGCTCTAGCGCTTTATCAATTGAACAAGCACTTTGTTAATCTTCTCAACAAGCACTTTGTTAATCTTAGCTAAGTGCTATAAAATAACGGCATTATTAAACCAGATATAGGAAACCTCATGGTTGTTCTACACACAAACTTTGGTGATATCACCATCAAAATGCACGAAAGCGATGCACCAAACACTGTTAAAAACTTTTTAGAGTATGCAAACGCAGGCTTTTACAACGGCACTATTTTCCACCGTGTAATTGATGGTTTCATGGTTCAAGGCGGTGGTTTTGAGCCAGGTATGGTTCAAAAAGAAGTTAATAACCCTATTCAAAATGAAGCAAACAATGGCCTAGCAAACAAAGTTGGTACATTAGCCATGGCACGTACGCCTGATCCACACTCAGCGACTGCACAGTTCTTCATTAACGTGAACGACAATGATTTCTTAAACTTCAGCAGCGAAACTTCACAAGGCTGGGGCTATTGTGTGTTTGCAGAAGTAGTTGAAGGTATGGACATCGTAAACAAAATCAAAGGTGTTGCGACTGGCAGCGCAGGCTTCCACCAAGACGTACCACTTGAAGATGTAATTATCGAAAAAGTAACTGTTAGCTAAGCTAACGGTGAGTCTTTATAAGCGGGCTTAAGCCCGCTTTTTTGCGAGTGACTATGAAACAGAGCTATTTTATTGCCGACCTCCATTTAACAGAAAACCGCCCTGATATCACCACGGCATTTTTTGATTTTCTTGATGACAAGATTATTAATGATGACGTAGATGCGTTATATATTCTGGGTGATTTTTTTGAAGTTTGGGTTGGTGATGACTATCAAACGACACTTTCAGAACGTGTGGCTGCACACTTAAGACAAGCAGCTGAAAGTGGTACTGAGCTTTTTTTCATACACGGCAATCGAGACTTTATTATGCGTGACGGCTATGCCAACAGCGCCAATATGACGTTGCTGCCTGAACAGGTTGTTATTGATTTATATGGCACGCCGACGGTGCTACTGCATGGCGATGAAATGTGTACTCAAGATATTGAATATCAAAAGTTTCGTAAAAAAAGTCGTGGTTGGTGGTGGCCTAAGCTCATGTTAGCGATGCCACTATGGTACAGAAAGAAAATTGCCCGTAACGCCCGCGAAAAGTCAAAACAAAGCCAAGCAGGTAAAGCACTCGAAATTCTTGATGTAACCGAAGAAGCTGTTCTTGCCATGTTCAAAAAGCACCACGTTGCTAATATGATCCACGGTCATACACACCGCCCAAATGTTCATCAATACACTGTTAATGGTAAAACGTTAATTCGTACTGTGTTAGGTGACTGGTATGAACAAGGCTCATATTTAAGAGTAACCCCCAACAATCAAGAACTCGTCCACACCCCCTTTAAATCGTAAGAATTTTAGCTATGCTTGAACAGAGTCTCCGTTTAAAGCGTGCCGTTTTATGATTACACGATTAACATGCCTGTGCTGCTTACTAGTTTGCTTTACACTCAATAGCCAAACTTGGCGGTTAGTCACAGAGCCTTTCCCACCTTTTCTAATCGATAATAGTGAAAAACCGGGTTGGGTTCATGAGGTGGTTATTGCCGCTTTAAAAAGTCAAAATAAAAAAGCCGTCATTGAATATACACAGTGGGCTCGGGCACTTAAATTAGCCAAACGACATAAGCACATTGCTGTTCTAGGTGCTTTTTACTCAGAAGAGCGAGCCAAAGTATTTTATTATTCAAAACCTCTTGGCTTTGCCAATGTTGTTTTGTTTAAGCGCCAAGATGCCGTAATTCGATACGATGGCTCTCTCGAATCTCTCCTGCCTTACACGATAAGTAAAGGAGAAGATTATGTAAGTAGTGAAGAATTTACGAACAACACAACATTAGGTATTACAACCACACGTGATTTAGTTGAAAGCCTTTACTTACTTCAGCAAGAACGGGTTGACCTCGTAGCAGGTACGCAAGAAGTGGCTGAATACTGGCTCGCACATAATAGTAAATTACAAAACAGCGATGTGGTTATTACCGCGTTAAAACCCAATATTGCGACTCATCAACTTTATATCATTTCAGCTAAAAGCCATCCTCAATCAATTGAATTTCAAAACGAATTAGAAAAAGGCTTGGTCGAAATAATTAACAATGGCCAAGCAGAAATAATCCTTAATCGTTATCATCTAAGTGACAAAGAAAAACAAGCCTTCTACTCACCATTTATTCGCACTGAGATGCCTTAAGCAGGCACCCCACTGTGAAATTTAAAATCGTCATCAGGCGTTGAAATTAACTCAGCTTCAATGTGCGCAAAAAATTCGACACGCTCGCTGATATCAAACTCACTGATCTCTTGCGCAAGTGTTAAATAGTCTTGGTAATGACGCGCTTCTGAGCGCAGCAATGAAATATAAAAATCACCTAAGCGTTTATCAACATGCGGCGCTAATTTAGCAAAACGCTCACACGAGCGTGCTTCAATGTAGGCACCAATAATTAACTTATCAACTAAGGCATCTGGCTCGTAAGTTTTTACGTGGCGCAGCATCCCTTTGGCATAACGACATGGGGTAATACTTTTATACTCAATGCCATATTCATCCATAATCTCAAGCACTTGATAAAAATGATGCAGCTCTTCTTTAATAAGCATCACCATTTTATCAATGAGATCTTGCCCATAAGGTGAATCCGATTTTGGGATCATCGACTTAGTCAGCTTGTTTTTATCTGCAAGCTCACGCCAATCGCCGTCGCGCTTATAAATAAGTGTTTCAAAGGGCTTTAACCACTCAAGTAACGCATCCGCACTTTCTTTATCAACCGCATACTTACGAATTAAAAACATCGCACTCTGTGCCGCTTTTAATTCACAAATTAAGTGATCGATTAATACGATATCTAAGTTTTCTTTTTTGGTTGCCGCAACAATCCACTCATCGGGTGTTTCGCATTGCAAAAATGACTGTATCGGGGCTAATAATGCAGAGTAAGGCACTGATTCTATTCTCATCGTCAAACAAGCGTGCATTTTACCACATAAATATCGTTTCACTCCATGACCCAAATCAGGGCAAAAGTAATTTCTTATATGCACTAAAGAGTTACATCTTAACTGAGTATTCGATTATTTCAGCTTCTTGACAAGATTTAATAAGTGAACCATAACTTAATCAAAGCTGTACAAAAATAAAACAGCTCATATTCCTTTTTTACAGGGGCAACAATTATGATTCTAAACCATCTATGGGGCTTATATGCTCATCCACTCGAAGAGTGGCAAACCATTGATAATCGGCATGAAAGCTTGCGTTACAGCTTATCACATATCTTACTTATCGCGTGTATCCCCTCTATTATGGGGTATTACTCTTCAGTTCATTTGGGTTGGAGCATTGGCTCAGGTGAGGCAGTCTTTTTGACCCATGATAGTGCATTGCTTATCGCGGTTGCGATGTATTTTGCACTAATAGTAGGCGTATTTGCGCTGGCCTACCTTGCGCATTGGATGGCCGTTACGTTTGGTGCAAAACCGACCTTTACACAAACTTTGGAACTTGCTGCGTATACGGCAACACCGGTGTTTATGTCATCGCTTGCTGCATTTCTACCCGAGCTGTGGTTTGTCGTGTGTGTAGGCTTGGTCGCGCTTGCTTACTCGGTATATTTACTCTACACAGGGGTGCCCATTTTAATGCATATCCCTGAGGAGCGAGGTTTTATTTATGCCAGTTCAGTGGTCACATGCGGACTGATTTTATTGGTCATTATTTTAGCTGCAACCGCTATTTTGTGGACTAACGGCATTGTCCATCCTATGTTTACCTAACGAGAATTAAATCCTTTCTTTCCACAAACAAAAAAGGAGCTCGCAAGCTCCTTTTTTATTATTCAAGCGAGTTGCTAATTAATCAGCACCATTCTCTTCTTGATTGTGTAACTCTAAACCTGACGACATTGCATTTTCACGCGTTGATTTCGCTGAATCATTACGTAAGCGGTCAATGCGGTTTAAATAATCCTGATCAATATCACCCGTAATATACTGACCATCAAATACCGATGTTTCAAAACGTGTGATTTCAGGGTTCTCTTGGCTTACTGCCGAGATTAAGTCATCAAGTGACTGATAGATTAGGCCATCTGCACCAATACTTGCATTAATGTCTTCTACTTCACGGCCATGCGCAATCAGCTCAGCAGCCGAAGGCATGTCAATACCATACACGTTCGGGAAGCGTATTTCAGGCGCTGCTGAAGCAAAGTATACATTTTTAGCACCTGACTCACGTGCCATCTCAACGATTTGCGCTGAGGTAGTACCACGTACAATTGAATCATCTACAAGCAGTACATTCTTACCTTTGAACTCACGGTCAATCGCATTTAATTTCTGGCGAACTGACTTTTTACGCATTTCTTGGCCAGGCATGATAAATGTACGACCAATATAACGGTTTTTAACGAAACCTTGGCGGTATGGCAAGTTAAGTACAGAGGCAATTTCCAGTGCGACATCACATGATGTTTCAGGAATAGGGATAACAACGTCAATGTCTTTATCGGCCCATTCACGTGCAATTTTTTCACCGAGCTTGGTACCCATGTTGACACGCGTTGCATACACTGACATACGGTCAATGTTTGAATCTGGGCGTGCAAAGTAAACAAACTCAAAAATACAAGGCGAGTAACTCGTTTTTTCAGCACAAGGTTGAGAGAAAAGCTGACCGTCTTCAGTCACATAAATCGCTTCGCCTGGCGCAACATCACGTACAAACTCAAAACCGTCTGTTTTTAATGCGACGCTTTCTGATGCAAACATATATTCTGTGCCGTTTGCCGTTTCACGCTTACCAAATACTAACGGACGAATACCATTCGGGTCACGAAAAGCAACAATACCGTGGCCGATGATCATTGCAATTGTTGCATAGCCACCATTTACTTTATTGATTACTTCAGTGACAGCATCAAAAATGTCTTGTGCTTCAAGCTTTAATTTATTTGGCTTACTTAACTCATGCGCCATGATATTAAGTAAGATCTCAGAGTCTGATGTTGTATTAACATGACGGCGAGCTTCTGAAAATAATTGCTGCTTTAATGCTTCTGCATTTGTTAAGTTACCATTGTGCGCAAGTGCAATACCAAATGGCGAGTTAACATAGAAAGGTTGCGCTTCAGACGAGCTAGATGAACCAGCTGTCGGGTAGCGAACATGGCCAATACCAATCGTTCCTTGTAGACGCTTCATATGACGGGTATGAAATACATCTTTAACTAGGCCATTGGCTTTACGTAAGCTAAACGTGTTGTTTTCAATGGTAATGATGCCAGCTGCATCTTGACCGCGGTGTTGCAAAACAGTTAAGCCATCATATATCGCCTGATTAACAGGAGAAGTTCCGACTATGCCAACGATACCACACATTAAATTTATCCTCGCCGATTAACGGTTTACAGAATTTAAAAAACTTGAGTTGTTTTCGAGGTACGAAAAGAACCACTCAACAACAAAGCCAAATTCTGGAATCAAAATAGAGTTGCCCCACCAATGCGTATTAGGTGCACCGGTAAAAGCATCAAGAAAGAAGAGTAACGCGCTCACGACCAACACGCCTCGAAGCGCACCAAACACTATGCCAAAAACACGGTCGGTGCCAGATAAACCAGTACGTTGTACAAGCTCACCTAAAATATAGTTTAGTAATCCACCTAACAGGAGTGTCGCAAAAAATAATATGGCTATTGCGGCAGCATTTCTTAAAAGGGGTTCTGAAATACTTGTTAGGAAGGATGCTAAATATTGGTAAAACAAGCTAGAGATGATAAATGCGCCAGCCCATACAGCCAATGACATTGCTTCTTTTACAAAGCCACGTATTAAGCCAATGATGGTAGACAGTGCAATGATGCCAAGTATGGCGTAATCAACCCAGATCATAATAACCAACTAGTCGTTAATTTGGGGCGCATTCTATACCCAAACCACCTGTAGATGCAAGATTTCAGCATGATATAAAACGTATTTAGACAAGGCATTGATTGCAGGCAATAGTGATATCTTGGCTAAATCAACAAGGCAGTAAAAACATGTTTTAGCCATGCCCTTTGGCACGTTACAAGGGGGGCTATACGGTGTTGTGGCAACTTAAATGATACTTGAGCTGTATCGCCACCCGTTCGGTGAAAGCCCCCTTGTCGCTGTTACAGGATTCGTTAGGGGGTTAAGGGGTTAAGGGGTTATACCAATCCGCAATTAGACTAAATCACTTTAAGGAACTAAATAAGCGCATTGGTATGAAAGCGTGCAACTTAGGTTAGATCACTTTGTTACTTCAAACTGAGTAACTTTGCCATTTAACTTGGTTAGCTGTTTTAACTCGGGCAGTTTACTCTCAAGCTCTTTCTTATTCAGTGACGGACCCACAAAGACTTTTGTTAAAGTGCCATTAGGGGTCTTAATTGGACGAGTGAAGGTTTTAAAGCCGTTTGCTTTTAGCTTTTCTTGCAGTGATTTAACGTTTGGAGCGTGCGAAAAGCTACCGAGTTGAATCACATAAGCCATTTGCGTCAAGTTTTCTTCGGCTTTGCGTGCCGGTTCTGCTGTTTTTTCAGCAGGCTTAGGCTGCGCTTTAACTTGCGTTTTAACTTCCGCTTTAGGCTCTATTTTAGCAATAGTCACGGTGTCGTCTGTCGATGCTTCGACCATTTTGGCGGGTTCATCGATTTGTTTAACGTGGTCTGAAGCAAGCTTTGCGTCATCAGCCTGAATATCTTCTACCTGCGCTGCTAAGGGCTGCTCTGTTGAGGCGACCTTATTATCAATCGCCTCTTGTAAGTCAATCGTCGTGAACTCTGGGCGTTCAGGGATCGCTTTAAAGCCGTCTGTGTAATGAACCTTCTCTCCATCCAAAATATTTGGAATAAAGACAATAGCCGCTACAACCACAATGGTGGTCCCTACTAAGCGATTAATAAACCCTGCGTTCACCGAATTCCTCTCTATTTTTTAAAGTAGTTAATGGCTGCAGCCACAGTGATAAACGAACCAAACACAATCACTAAGGTATTCGCATCGACTGTTTGCACTATTTTATCCAACGCAGCTTCTACATTAGGGTAATGCGTGCTGGGTGCTGTCGATGGTGTCTCAGCCAGTGCCTTCGCTAGATTTTCAACTGTGTCTCCACGAAAACAATCTAAGCTCGCTAATGACCACTCATCAACCACATCTGCCACGGCCGACATCGCAGCCACTTTATCTTTATCTGCAAGCATAGCGACTAATGCATGAATTTTAAACCCTTGATCTTTATACACGCTTAATTTGCGCGCTAAATAACGTGCTGACTCAGGATTATGTGCAACATCGGTAAAAACACGTGGTGTGTCGCTTAATTGTTGAAAGCGCCCTTCTACCGTTAAATTTGCCAAGCACTCACGCACCTGCTGCTCACGTGGTAAAAGTGCAAGCTTGCTTAATAACGTCAGTGCAGTTGCAGCGTTTTGACAAGGGATGGCAGGCTTTGCAAAGCGCCAGTTATTTCCCTGATACTGCCAATTAAACCCGTCAGCGTCCTCGGCAAAAGTAAAATCACGGCCAGATAACACCATATCCGCGTTAATTTCATTACCGTAATCGGTAACCGTATGAGGAATATTTAAATCGCCAACAACTGCGGGAGTATTGTTACGAAAAATACCGGCTTTATCGTAACCGACAAGCTCACGTGTATCACCTAGGTATTCTTTATGATCAAGGTCGATGGTAGTAATCACACAGGCATGCGGTGTAACAATATTTGTTGCATCGTATCGTCCACCTAACCCGACTTCTAACAGCACGTAATCAACAGCATGGCGTTTAAAGATAGCTAACGCGCCTAAGGTGCCATATTCAAAATAAGTCAGTGACGTGTCACCTCGGCCTTTTTCGAGCATATCAAACGCATCAACATGAAATTGATCGTCCAGCTCTTGTCCGTTAATACGCACTCGCTCGTTATATCGAATTAAATGAGGAGAAGCATACGTACCAACACTAAAGCCTTGCGCCAGAAGAAGGCTTTCAAGACAACGCGCAGTCGTGCCTTTACCATTCGTACCTGCGATAAGGATAATTTTGCTAGGGCTATTGAGTAAATCGACTTGATTAGCAACGCGTGCAACGCGCTCTAAGCCCATCTCAATATTTGCAGGGTGGATACTTTCTAAATAACAAAGCCAATCATCAAGGCTCGATGATTGGCTAGGAAGGATTTCTGTCATAGCGTGTAATCAGTTAAGCTGAAATTTACGCTACTCTATGCTCTTGTTCGGTAGAAGGCAAGTTCATAAATTTTGCGAGGATGCGAGCAAGGGTGTCACGCATTTCACGACGGTCAACGATCATGTCAATTGCACCGTGCTCTAACAAGAATTCACTGCGTTGGAAACCTTCTGGAAGCGTTTCACGTACTGTTTGCTCAATAACGCGTGGGCCTGCAAAACCAATTAATGCTTTTGGCTCAGCGACATTAACGTCACCTAACATGGCAAGTGATGCAGATACACCGCCCATCGTTGGGTCTGTTAATACTGAAATAAATGGCAAGCCTTTTTCGCTCATTTTAGCTAAAGCTGCACTTGTTTTAGCCATTTGCATTAATGACATTAATGCTTCTTGCATACGCGCACCGCCCGATGCAGAGAAACAGATAAGCGGCATGTTGTGCTCTAAACATTGGTCAACAGCATCAACAAAGCGTGCACCTACAACCGACGCCATTGAACCACCCATAAATGAGAACTCAAATGCAACAGCAGCGACTGGAATACCTTTTAAACGGCCTTTCATTGCAACAAGTGCGTCTTTTTCACCGCTTACTTTTTGCGCCTGCGTGATACGATCTGAATACTTTTTAGAGTCTTTAAACTTTAAAACGTCCTTTGGCTCATGCTGTGCACCAATTTCTTGGCGGTCAGCGTCATCTAAAAAGTTTTCAAGACGCTTACGACCACTTAAACGCATGTGGTGATCGCATTTAGGGCATACATTGAGTGCTTTTTCTAATTCTGCTTTATATAAAATTGAATCACAGTCTGTACACTTAGCCCAAACCCCTTCAGGGATTTCTTTACGACCTGACGATTTAGTCGTTTTAGGTAAGATTTTTTCTAACCAACTCATTTGCAACTCTCTTAATACTGTTCTGTGTCGCAGTCTGCTAAAGTGAAATACCACTTAGTAATTTACACAAGAAATAAGCAGACAGATTTTTTCAATTAAAACATGAATTACCCGCAGACGATATAAAAAACTGGTCTTAGTAGTGAGCCTTTCGCAGTTAACTATCTGAATCAGGTAAGAACAAAGGTCCTAATGGGGTTTTAGGAATACCAAAATGCTCAGGGTAATCCACGTCCACTAAATACAGTCCCGCCGCTTTTGCAGTGGCACTTGCCTTTGCACGCTCTTTTAAATCAAGTAATTCTTTTAACCACACTGGCTCATGCTTATGTAAGCCAATATCCATTAAACAGCCCGTGATATTTCTCACCATATGGTGCAAAAATGCATTGGCTTTAATGTCAATAACGACATAGTCACCCTGACGTTTTACAGACAAGTGATGAATCGTTCTATTTGCCGTATTCGCTTGGCAATGCAGTGCGCGAAACGAAGTAAAGTCATGCTCACCTATTAAATACTGACAGGCTGCTTGCATTTTAGTTTCATCTAGTGGGTGATGAAAGTGCGTCACCCCTTCGCTCATAATTGCGCCACGATAAGTGTAATTGTAAATCACGTAACGATATCGACGCGCCGTCGCACTAAAGCGAGCATGAAAATCTTCATCAACAGGCTTTGCAAAACGTATCGAAATATCTTTAGGCAGTAAGGTATTCATGCCCATCGTAAACGCGACCATTTCACGTTCTGCGTGTGTATCAAAGTGCACGACTTGCCCAGTGCCATGCACTCCAGCATCAGTTCGGCCAGCACAGACTATTTCAACGGGGTGATTACAAATGCGCGACAACGCAGTTTCTACTTCTTGTTGTACGCTATTAACATGTGACTGGCGCTGCCAACCACTATAACGTGCGCCGTTGTACTCTACTCCAAGTGCTACTCGCATAATGACATATTTACCTAGTGTGCTTAATGACGGGGCATTTTATGCGATCTACGAGCGCAATAAAAGCCACCATCGCAGATCACACAATGCTGTGTGCTCAGATATTAATCGTCTTCAATATTATCTAAGCCCTTCGTGCCTTCTTTAGCCCGTAGCTTATGATGTATTGCCGACTTAATGAGCATGTAGCCACTGATAGGTGCGGTAATTAATAAAAAGATAGAAATTAAAATTTCTTTTACGCTCACGCCATCGTGGGTGTAAGTAAAATAAACCATGGCAGCAATGAGTAACGATGCCATACCTAATGTTGTTGCTTTCGTTGGCCCATGTAAACGCATGAAAAAATCAGGCATTTTAACTAACCCTATTGAGCCTATTAAAATAAAGCAACCACCAATTAATAATAAGATTGATACAATCCACTCACTCATCATCTGTTACCTTATTCAATAATATCGCCGCGTAGCAGGTACTTACATACAGCGACGGTGCTCACAAAGCCCAACATGGCGATAAGTAAAGCCGCTTCAAAATAAAGCCCTGTATCCATGCTCATCCCATACAGAATAATCAATGCGATGGTGTTGATAAACATAGTATCAAGAGCCAAAATGCGATCAGGCACTGATGGCCCTGCAATCAAACGCCACAAGTTAAGCAATAACGATATTGCGATCATGGCGTAAACAATTAAAAAAACCGTGTCTAGCATCGAAAAATCTCCTTAAGCGGTGCTTCGTAGCGCTGCTTAATCGTATTAATTAACACCTGTTCATCTGCTAAGTCCAAGACATGAATTAACAAATAGCGTTGCTGTACTTCTTCCCCTTCCGCAAGTGATTCAGGAATAGGATACACCTCAGCACTTACCGTACCTGGGGTTAGCGACACGGTGCTTGCCAAAATTGTGATTGGCATTTCATGACTTAAATCGAGAGGCACTTTAACAAACCCCGGACGCAACTTTTTAGTTGGTCCCAAAATTAAAAGTGCAACTTGCAAATTGGCTGTGACAATATCGTATAAAACTAACAATAAATGTCTAAATGCCAGCCCCGGTCTTACAATTAACGGTTGCGGGTCACGAAATGGAAAAGTAATCCACGGGATCGTGATAGCAAAGAAAGCAGCCAACAATAGGTGCCCAGGTGACACGCTATTATTTAATAGCAGCCACACAATAAATAATAATACGCTGCGAAATGGCGTAGGTAGCCAACGAAAACGAGCTTCTAACCGCATTTACTGGCCTCCATGTAAAACATCATTGATACCACTGTTTATGTCGAACAGTTGCTCTGAGGTCGCCAACATAAATTCAGACACTGGCCCAGCAAAAATAACCATCAACGGCGAGCAAATTAATAGCGTCATTAATGCAATTACTTTCAGTGGGTGTGCATTGACGCCTTTTATTGCATCGCTGTCTTTGTGTTTATGATCCCAAAACAAGCTTGTACCTGCACGAGAAATAGCCACCAAAACAGCCAAACTCGCTAAAAGGTAAATAGGCCAAAATAACATGGCTTTTTCGCTATCTAGGGTACTCTTTAAAATCCAAATTTTACCCACAAAGCCCGACAGCGGTGGCATACCCACAACTGTAAGTGCGGCTATCACAAAACTAATCCCCAACAAAAACGGCTGAGCGACAGCGCGTCCTGCAACTAAACGGTCTGCAACTTTACCACGCTGAAGCGCGACCAAGTCAGCAAGTAAAAACAACACGGCGCACACGATAGTCGAATGCACTAAGTAATAGAGTAATGCCGCAGTTGCCGCTACATTTTGAAGCGCAACAAGTGCCACTAACGTACCGACTGATACGATGACTAAGTTGGCCACCAGTTTTCTAAAGTCTTGGCTGGCAAGGACACCAATGGCCCCCATTACAATGGTAGCAAGTGCTAAACCCCATAACCACGGTTGAGCCATGTGCGCAAGCTCGCCTGCATTATCACCAAAAATAACGGTGTATACACGCAGCATGGCGTATACACCCACTTTAGTCATAATAGCAAAGAGTGCAGCCACAACCGGTAATGCGCTTGCGTAGGTGTTCGGCAGCCATAGGTGCAGCGGTAATAACGCACCTTTTAACGCAAACACGACAATAAGCAACAAACCACCTACTTTTGCTAAATAAACATCATCCCCTGTAAGCAAAGGCACTTTTTGGGCTAAATCAGCAATATTCAATGTGCCTAGTACACCGTAGAGCACGCCTAATGCTATCAGGAACACGCTTGAACCAATTAAATTTAAAATCACATATTGCAACGCAGCTCGGGTGTTGTGTTTGTCGCCAGCATGCATTAATAATGAGTATGAAGCGATGAGCAATACTTCAAAAAAGACGAACAGGTTAAAGACATCTCCCGTTAAGAACGCGCCATTCACACCTAAGATCAAAAAGTGCACTAATGGGTGGAAAAAACTGCCTTTTTTGTCATCTCCGGCACAGCTATAAAGTACAACAACAGCCCCCAGTAAACTGGTTAAAAGCACTAACAATGTCGCTAATCTGTCGGCCACTAATACAATGCCAAACGGTGCTGACCAATCGCCAATAGCATACACAAGTGGCGTAGTATCATTCACATACACTAATAAACCAGCGCTAATGAGCACGGTGATCACAGCCATAATCACCGACATAACACGGCGAATATAGAGGTTTTTCCCACAGGGCGGCATTAAAAGTATAACGCCTGTTAGCATAGGGATTAAAATAGGCAATGAAGCTAAATGCTGGATCATTTTTGCTCCTTCGACGATTTAACCAGGTGTCCGTCTACATGGTCGTTACCTAAATCTGCGCGACCACGAATAGATAAAATCACCACAAATGCCGTCATTGCAAAGCCAATAACAATGGCCGTTAATACTAACGCTTGCGGTAACGGATCGGCATATTCACTGCCACTGCCAAGCACAGCCGCTTTATTGATTGTTAAACGGCCTGATGAGAATAAAAATAGGTTTACCGCGTACGATAACATGGTTAAACCAAGCACCACCGGAAAGGTTCGTGCTCTTAAAATTAAGTAAATTCCACACGC
Organism: Pseudoalteromonas sp. bablab_jr011; assembly: GCF_016464045.1. Taxonomy (NCBI): domain Bacteria; kingdom Pseudomonadati; phylum Pseudomonadota; class Gammaproteobacteria; order Alteromonadales; family Pseudoalteromonadaceae; genus Pseudoalteromonas; species Pseudoalteromonas sp. bablab_jr011. The sequence goes on from NZ_JACDWU010000167.1 coordinate 90,420, forward strand.
GACAAGCACGCCCACGCATGATGCGTACAATACTTCCATTAAATATTTACCTCTTGCTTGGGTGTATCAGCAGTGAGTTTTCCTAAACTTGCTAAAATCATCAGCGTTGCACCTACAACAGTTAAATACACACCTAAATCAAACATGATAGCACTGGCAAGTTCTGTCTTGCCGACTAGCGGTATATCAAAATAATCAAACCATGTTGTTAAGAATGGACGCCCAAACACCCAACTTCCTAACCCCGTGAATAAGGCTATGGCAATACCGGAAGCGATAATCTTACGGTAATTCACATCAAAACGTGCCGCAATCCAGTTAGAACCGTTAGCCATATATTGCAAAATAAAGGCAATCGCAGTCACTAACCCCGCTATAAAACCGCCTCCTGGTAAGTTATGACCACGCAAGAAAATGTACGCAGACACCAATAACGCAAGCGGTAATAAGCTTTGTGAAATACTGGCAAGTAAAATGGGGTATCGTTCACGTGCCCAAGGTCGCCCTTCACTGTCACTTGCTGGCATAAATAATGGCAAGTTAATTAATAGTTTATAAATACCCAGTGCAGCGATACCTAACACGGTGATTTCACCTAATGTATCGAATCCCCTAAAATCAACAAGGATCACATTTACAACGTTGGTTCCCCCACCGCCTGTTTTTGCATTTGCCACAAAAAAGTCTGAAATAGACTCAAGCGGTCTAGTTAGGAGTGCATAACAGATACTTGCTATAACAACACCAAATGCAGAGGATATACCTAGGTCACGTAACATGCGTAATGAGCTTGATTCTTTTGGTGTGCGCTGTGGTAAGAAAAACAGCGCAAGCATCAGTAGAATAACAGTCACTACTTCAACCGTTAATTGAGTTAATGCTAAGTCAGGTGCCGAGAATCGAGTAAATGCGACCGATACCATTAAGCCCACGATTGAAATCATGATCAGTGAAATCATACGAGAGCGATGCCAAATAACAGTTGCCAGCGCACCAATAATTAATAAGCCAGCCCCTATCGCATTATGAAAATCAATCGGCGTTAGTTCACTTGCCCCTGCTAGTTGGCGCATTTCAAACAGTGGCCAACCTGCACATAAAAGAACCACCGCAATCATCACAAAAGCATAGCGTTGCAGCGAGCCATTTTCGATACGATTAACTTTCTGTTGCGACCACTTAATAACACTGTACAAGCCAAGGTCGAATCCTTTTTTAGCATTCAGCGTGGGGAGCGATGCTTGGAAATGGAACAGGTGTTTGCGCTGCACATAAATGATGATACCGCAACAGGTCGCAATAAAGCTCATTAACAGCGGAAGGTTTAAACCATGCCAAACAGACAACTTATAGGCTGGCGCCGCATCACCTAAAACGGCAAATGACGCTGAAGCCAAAATATCGCTGACCGCAAAATGCGGGAACATACCGACTAATATGCACACTACGACTAATATTTCGATTGGTACTCGCATATAGCGCGGCGGTTCATGAGGCGTTTTTGGCAAATCAATTGGGTCACCATTAAAAAAGACATCATGAATAAATCGCGCCGAATAAGCGACTGAGAGCGCACCTGCAACGGTCGCTAAAACAGGGATTAACCATGACATTGAACCAAGCACTTGTTGATGCAGTGTTTCTGCAAAAAACATCTCTTTCGATAAAAAGCCGTTCAGTAGTGGCACACCCGCCATTGCCGCTGCTGCGACCATTGCTAATGTGGCGGTATATGGCATAAAACGCCACATACCATTGAGTTTACGCATATCGCGTGTGCCCGTTTCATGGTCAATAATACCGGTGGCCATAAATAAAGACGCTTTAAATGTCGCATGGTTAATAATATGAAAAATAGCGGCCACAGTCGCAAGCTCTGTATCTAAACCAAGCAATAAGGTAATAAGGCCCAAATGACTAATTGTTGAGTAGGCAAGCAGCCCTTTTAGATCATGCTTAAAGAGCGCAACGTAAGCACCAACAAGCAACGTTGATAACCCTGTCATAGCAACCAAAATAAACCACGTATCGGTTCCTGATAAGGCAGGATAAAAACGGGCGAGTAAAAAGATCCCTGCTTTAACCATGGTTGCCGAGTGTAAATACGCACTCACAGGTGTTGGCGCTGCCATGGCATGCGGTAACCAAAAATGGAATGGGAATTGCGCCGATTTAGTAAACGCCCCCAACAGCACAAGTACCAATGCCACTTCATATAAATCATGCGATTGAATCAGTGTCTTACTGGCTAAAATAACATCTAAATTATAACTACCAACAATATCGCCGATGAGTAATAAACCCGCTAATAACGCTAAACCACCTGCACCAGTAATTGCCAATGCCATGCGCGCACCTTTACGTGCTTCTGACTTATCCCACCAATAGCTAATTAGTAAAAACGAGCTAATGCTGGTTAGCTCCCAAAATAGCCATAATTGAATCACGTTATTTGACATAACAATGCCAACCATGGCTGTCATGAATAGCATTAGATAGCAGTACAACTTCGGTAAAGAGTCATCTTTGCTCAGGTAATAGCGAGCATAGAATATGACCAAGACACCAATGCCTAATATCATATACAGAAACAGCAAGGTTAGGCCGTCAAGCCTAAATGAAACTTGCATGTTGAGTAGCGGGATCCAGTCCGCGCTATAACGGATTATTTCGCCAGAAAAAACCGCAGGCGTAAACGAGAATACAATTCCAAGGGCAATCAAAGGCGCTAACATGGTCAAAGCCGTACTTTGATTTCGCGTTAGTTTTGAAGTGCAGGATGAAATAACACTGCCGATTAAGGATAACAGGGGTATCCAGAGCAAAGTCATAATAAGGAGCCTTTTTGTGTCATAAGAATATCAATACCGCTGCTAGTTATAGTTAGGTGCGTACTGTTCATTTGGATGGTTAAAAGTTGGCTTCAAAAAAAGCTTACAGTACGTATAGTTATACTGATCAGGTGCTATTTTGTCTATAGGAGAGCAGCCTATTTGCACATTTTTTAACCGCTTTGTGTGTTAAAATAGCAATAATTCTACGATTAGTCAGAAAATTTATCCAAGCTTGAAGTTGTTGTTATCGTTGGCTTTACACCTAAAAACGTGAAGTAATCAATAAACCTTATCGGCTTTGTTAAGGGCTGGTTAATTTGTTTTTGCCAAAGTTGTCTGTATTGCTGTGATAACGCCATTGTTTGGTATTGCATAATTGACCAATTAGGACTGGGTTTATACGCCATTGAATTCTTGCATGCGCGGCTCTTCTGCCAACCACTTGGTGGCAATACATCATTGGCAATGAATAAATTAGGCGCCACTTTACCCTGCTGTTTACACAACCACTGCTGTTTTTTCTCTGGAAGTGGGTATTCATCCTCAAAACCATTAAAGTGCATTAGCTCATGTAAAAACACTTGATAGCTCTGTTGAGAATTAATATGCATAATCCCCCCAACCACATTTGCCGCGCCCGACTCTGACATCATTACGATAAAGTCAAAGCCTGCAGGCCAATTGTATGCAACAGCGTTTTCCCAATTACACTGAACTGCCATATCATGATTACGGCAAGAAAACTGATCGCCAACGTAGACAATTTCACTAAAGCAAAAACTATTCTTCTCTGGCTCTGGTTTAGCTTGGTAAAAACGTTTAAATGATTTCAGTGCATTAATTCCTGCATGATGATCAGTCAACATCAACACATTAAATTTACACTGTGGCATGACACTCACTGTGTGTAATGACAATGAAAAATTGTGACGTTTTGCAAAATCGGCCTTTATATACTCTGCATCCGAGCGCTGGCGTAACAACCAAGCTTGCCTCGCATCGCCTTGTGGCAAACGATTCGTTTGCCACAACCATTCAATTGACTGCCACTGCTGCTGAGCAATCAAGTTGTCTGCTAAGGCTTGTTGCTGGTCCACAGCATAATTATCAAACTCGGATTGCCACCACAGCTTAGCTGCCGCAGGGTTACCTTGTTGTAGAAAGCGTAATGCGAGTTGGTAATGAGCATCTAACTCACCTAGTTCAGCGAGTTGCCGTAATTGAACATTATCAACAAGGGTAAGGTTTGAACTCACAACAGTGGGAGCCAAATAGAAAATGGCCACAGCACGTGTTGGATTTTTATTAAAATAATAAAGATACGAAGGCGTGAAGTCAGATACTGAGCTTGAGAGAGTGCTCAAGCTCAGTAATAACCCGCCTATCAGGTAAACATTAGCTCGCGTCTTCACCAGCCATTAACTCAAGCTCTAGACGCGCATATTTATATTCAACAAACTCATGCACATTTGTTGCAAGGGCAAGCCTAAAATAATCAGCCGCAATGTAATCATTACCTGCTGCTTGATGTAATTTAGCTAAATAGAAATACGCCTCGCATAAACGATGCGCATACTCTTGCTCAGAAGTAACCCCTTCAATAATACCTGATAAGAATTCAAACTCACTGATTTCGCCTAAATACAATGCAAGTAATTGATAACCCCATTGGGATTCGTCAACCCCTTGTGAATTGGCTTTTAAATCAATCAGCGCTTGCTGCTTGTCAGCGTCTGCTTGTGCTAGGTAAAGCCATAAAACACGATAAGGGTCACTGGGTGAGCGGTCTAAAAACTGCTGTAAGTCGTCTTGTGCTAATAATGGACGATTTCCATAATACAACGCAATTCCGCGGTTTAAGTAAGCATATTCATGCTGTTCATTGAGTTCCAGCGCCGAGTCAAAAAGCTCATACGCCTGCTCATACTGTTGCATAAGCGTGTGATGAATACCTAAAAAGTTATACACTTCTGCTAAATCAGGCTTTAGTTTAATGGCCCGATTAAAGTCTATACGCGCTAATGTCGACATGCCCAAACTGTCAAATAACACACCGCGATCATAATAAAGTTTTGCTTGTTGTTCTGCACTTAAATCGGTGCGATTAAGCAGCTCTGAATAACGGGCTATGGTAATTTCATTTCGAAAATCAGACGCTAATGGTGCGGTGAACGGCACATTAACAATAGGGACTGACTCAGGCTGAGAAGTTGTTTGACATGCACTTAAAGAAAAAATAGCCACAGCTGTCAATGCTAAGTGTTTAAAAATCATTAAAGTCCTTAATACCTGAATTCTCTGTAGACAAAGTTGAAGCGATTGAGTTTCATTAAAGCATAAAAAAAGGGGCTAAACAGCCCCTTTTTCTTGTATCCAGTAAATTACTGGAAAATCAAACCTTATTCAGCGTCTTTAGGCGCTTCTGCTGTTTCTTCAGCAGCCGGTGCCATCGCTTCTTTGATACTTAAACGTACGCGACCTTGGCGGTCAACCTCAAGTACTTTTACTTGTACTTCTTGGCCTTCGCTTAAGTGATCAGTAACGTTGTTTACGCGCTCAGTGCTGATTTGAGAAATATGCACTAGGCCATCTTTACCCGGAAGGATATTAACGAATGCACCAAAATCAACGATACGAACAACTTTACCTGTGTAGATTGTGCCTACTTCAAGTTCTGCTGTTAATTGCTCAATGCGCTTGATTGCATTATTTGCGCTAATGCCGTCAGTTGCTGCAATTTTGATTGTACCATCGTCTTCGATTTCAATCGTTGTGCCTGTTTCTTCAGTAAGTTGACGAATCGTTGCGCCACCTTTACCAATTACTTCAGCAATTTTCTTCGCCGGAATTTGCATCGTGTAGATACGTGGAGCGAACTGAGATAACTCTTCAGAAGGAGCAGAAATCGCTTCGTCCATTACACCTAAGATGTGTAAACGTGCAGCTTTTGCTTGTTTAAGCGCGATTTGCATGATTTCTTGTGTGATACCTTCGATTTTGATATCCATTTGAAGTGCAGTGATACCGTCTGAAGTACCCGCAACTTTAAAGTCCATGTCACCTAAGTGATCTTCATCACCTAAGATGTCAGAAAGAACAACAAAGTTTTCTTCTTCTTTAACAAGACCCATCGCAATACCTGCAACAGAGGCTTTAATAGGCACACCCGCGTTCATTAACGCAAGAGAAGTACCACATACAGACGCCATTGAAGATGAACCGTTAGACTCGGTGATCTCAGATACAACACGGATTGAGTAAGGGAACTCAGTTAGTGTTGGCATTACAGCTTGGATACCACGCTTAGCTAAGTTACCGTGGCCGATTTCACGACGCTTAGGTGAACCAACAAAACCTGTTTCACCTACGCAGAACGGAGGGAAATTGTAGTTAAGCATGAAGTGGTTTTTGTGCGTGCCCGTTAAATCATCAATTAACTGTGAATCACGTTCTGTACCAAGCGTTGCAGTAACAAGTGCTTGTGTTTCACCACGTGTGAAGATAGCAGAACCGTGAGTACGCGGTAATACACCCGTCATTACGTCTAGTGCACGGATCATATCTGGTTCACGACCATCGATACGTTTTTCACCGGCAGTGATACGGCCACGAACAATTTTCTTCTCTAAAGAACCAAATACTTTACTTACTTCTTGAGTATCAAGTGTTTCGTCTTCAGCAAGCTCAGCAGAAAGCGCTTCAATAACAGCGTCTTTAGCTGCGCCTAACGCTTCTTTACGCGCTACTTTGTCAGTGATGCGGTATGCTTCACCCACTTTATCAGCAGCAAGTTCAGCTACTTTCTCTTCAAGTGCAACGTTCTTTTCTGGTGCAGTCCAATCCCATGTAGGCTTGCCCGCTTCTGCTTTGAACTCATTGATTGCGTTGATGATAGCCTGAGATTGCTCATGACCATATACAACAGCGCCTAACATAACATCTTCAGATAGCACGTTCGCTTCAGACTCAACCATTAATACCGCGTTGTCTGTGCCCGCAACCACTAAATCAAGTTGGCTTTCTTCAAGTTCTTTTAACGTTGGGTTTAGAACGTATTCGCCGTTGATGAAACCAACACGTGATGCACCGATAGGACCATTAAATGGAATACCAGAAATTGCAAGCGCTGCTGATGTACCAATCATTGCAACCATATCAGGTTGGATTTCAGGGTTTACAGAAACAACTGTCGCGATAACTTGTACTTCATTTACGAAGCCATTCGGGAAAAGTGGACGAATTGGACGGTCAATTAAACGTGCAATAAGTGTTTCGCCATCGTTAGGGCGACCTTCACGCTTAAGGAAACCACCTGGGATACGACCCGCTGCGTACATACGCTCTTGGTAGTTAACTGTTAGTGGGAAAAAGTCTTGGCCTGGTTGTGCATCACGCTTACCAACAACAGTAACAAGTACTGAAGTGTCGCCAATGCTTGCAAGTACAGCGCCGTCAGCTTGACGAGCGATAGCACCTGTTTCTAGTGTCACAGTGTGTTGACCTAGTTGAAATTCTTTAATAATTGCTTGCACTTAAAAATGTCCTTTAAATGTAGAAGCAACTCAGAAAAATTAGCCCGTAGGCTGCATCTCTGAATTGGTAAAAATAGTCCATCAAAGTACCAATTACAGTACTTAATTAACCTTAAGTAAAATCAATTAAGTACTACAATTGGCAATGATGATTTTTCAAACACTTAGCAACCTGTGCTACTAAGTTGTGCGCTAGTATACCTTTCATACGCGCACAAAAAAAGGGGCTATATAGCCCCTTTTCTCGTAATCTAGTTCTTAGCGACGTAGGCCAAGCTCTTGGATTAACGCAGTGTAACGTGCAATGTCTTTACCTTTAAGGTAATCAAGCAGTTTACGGCGTTGGCTTACTTTGCGAAGAAGACCACGACGTGAGTGGAAATCGTGCTTGTGATCAGCAAAGTGACCTTGAAGCTTGTTGATATCGAACGTTAGAAGTGCAACTTGTACTTCAGGTGAACCAGTGTCGCCTTCAGCGCGTGCAAATTTAGCAATGATTTCAACTTTTTCTTGATTGCTTAGTGACATAGTAACTCCAAAAATTAATTTAAATTGTGTCTTAGCCGATCACTAATTCAGCCAAAACGATTGAGCGGGCGTATTCTACCAGCTTTAGCAATAACTACAAGGTAATCTTTACTCAGGCAGTTGATTCGATAAACCACGCTTTGATTTTAGGTGACCGTCTTTATGACGCTCGCCTGTGCCAATGAATATACCATCAGCCATTACTTTCACCACACCATCAGGCACGGGCTTACCAATCACCACGGTTTGACCATGGCTAAATGCCATACCTTGTTCTTTACTAATTTCAATCACAGGTAAGTCAACCAACGCGGTATCCATGGGTAACAAAAGCGCATCTAAATAAGTAGACGGTGCAACGTCATCGGCTTTAGCTTGTTGCAATTTTTCTTCAAGTTGCTCAAGCGTCACCATTTTATCACTCGGATAATGACCAACAGCACTTCGGTGCAACATAATAACGTGTGCGCCACACCCTAACTTTTCACCAAGGTCATCCACAATAGTGCGAATATACGTCCCTTTCGATACATGGGCGGTCATTTGCACTTCGTTATTTGCTTCATCAAACTCATCAAGCGTTAAACTAAACACATTAATTTTTCGGCATTTACGCGGTACCTCAATGCCCTCGCGTGCATATTTATATAAAGGCTGGCCTTGATATTTTAATGCTGAGTACATTGATGGGTATTGGTCCGACTCACCTAAAAAACTTGCGATCTCTTGCTCGAGTTGAGCACGAGTTACCGCTACTGGACGCGTTTCAACAACTTCGCCATCCGAATCTGAGGTGGTTGTACGTTCCCCAAGTTTAGCGCGTACGACATACGTTTTGTCCGTGTCTAACAAAAACTGGGTAAACTTAGTTGCTTCACCAAAACAAATCGGCAGCATGCCTGTTGCAAGCGGATCGAGCGCGCCGGTGTGCCCGGCCTTCTGTGCAAAGTAAATGCCCTTTGCTTGCTGCAATGCTTTATTAGACGAGATACCTTTCGGCTTGTTAAGTAATAAAATGCCGTCAATTGCACGGCCTTTACTGCGTCTAGCCATTAGTCTTTAGTGCCTTCTTCGCTATCATCTTCGTTGACATGCTTTGCATTATCTTCACGAATAACCGAGTCCACTAAATTTGAAATACGCATACCTTCCATCAGTGAGTTATCAATGACAAAACGTAACTCTGGCATAATGCGCGCACGAATGCGTTTACCTAATAAAGAACGAATATAACCCGTTGCTTCATTCAGGATTTTAGCGCTCTGCTTGGCTTTATCTTCATCATCAGTATTGAATACTGTAATAAATACTTTTGCGTACGAAAGATCGCGAGATACCTCAACTGCAGACACCGTTACCATACCTAAGCGCGGGTCTTTAATTTCGCGTTGAAGAATAACAGCAATCTCTTTTTGAATTTGCTGTGCAACACGATCAGTGCGAGAAAATTCTCTCATTATACTTCACTCTAAAATTATAACTTATTGATGTATATAAATAAGTTAATTTAATTACGAATACACAAATGGGGGCTTAGCCCCCATTTATAATAGTGACTTAGACGAAATTAAAGTGAACGTTGTACTTCAACCGTCTCGAACACCTCGATTTGGTCGCCAACTTTAACATCGTTATAGTTCTTAACGCCGATACCACATTCCATACCGTTACGAACTTCAGCTACGTCATCTTTAAAGCGACGTAATGATTCAAGCTCACCTTCATAGATAACCACGTTATCACGAAGTACACGGATAGGTGCGCTACGCTTAACGATACCTTCGGTCACCATACAACCTGCGATAGCACCAATCTTAGGTGACTTAAACACGTCACGAACTTCAGCAAGACCAATGATCTCTTGCTTAAATTCTGGTGCAAGCATACCAGACATGGCTTGTTTAACTTCTTCGATCAGGCTGTAGATTACGCTGTAGTAACGTAGGTCTAGGTTTTCTGATTCAATCACTTTACGTGCTGATGCATCGGCACGAACGTTAAAGCCTACAACGATTGCATTAGAGGCTGCTGCAAGTGTTGCGTCAGTTTCGGTGATACCACCTACGCCTGAACCAACAATCTTCACTTTAACTTCATCAGTAGATAGTTTAGTTAATGAATCAGCAATTGCTTCAATTGAACCTTGTACGTCCGCTTTAAGTACCACGTTAACTTCAGAAACATCGCCTTCAGTCATGTTAGTAAACATGTTTTCAAGCTTCGCTTTTTGTTGACGCGCTAGTTTCACTTCACGGAACTTACCTTGACGATATAAAGCAACTTCACGGGCTTTACGCTCGTCTTTAACCACCGTTGCTTCATCACCTGCAGCAGGGATACCAGAAAGACCTAGAATCTCTACAGGAATAGATGGGCCAGCAGACTTAATGTCTTTACCGTTCTCATCTTTCATTGCACGTACACGGCCGTATTCAAGGCCACATAGTACGATATCGCCTTGGTTAAGCGTACCAGACTGAACTAAGATAGATGCAACTGGACCACGGCCTTTATCTAAGCGTGATTCGATTACAACACCCGCAGCCATCCCTTCTGATGGTGCAGTTAGTTCTAAGATCTCAGCTTGCATTAATACCGCTTCAAGTAAGTCATCAATGCCTAAACCTGTTTTTGCAGAGATATGGACGAATTGCGTGTCGCCACCCCACTCTTCAGGAATAACGTCTAGCTGTGCTAATTCGTTTTTAACGCGATCTGGATCTGCGCCTTCTTTGTCCATTTTGTTTACAGCAATGATTAGAGGCACACCAGCTGCACGCGCATGCTGAACCGCTTCTTTAGTTTGTGGCATTACACCATCATCTGCTGCAACAACAAGGATTACGATATCAGTGGCTTTTGCACCACGAGCACGCATTGAGGTAAATGCGGCGTGACCTGGTGTGTCTAAGAACGTGATCATGTTGCCATTTGTTTCAACATGATAAGCACCAATGTGCTGAGTGATACCACCCGCTTCACCTGATGCCACTTTCGCTGAACGAATGTAGTCAAGTGTTGACGTTTTACCATGGTCAACGTGACCCATTACTGTCACAACCGGCGCACGAGGAAGCGCTTTGCCTTCTTCGTTACGGTCGTTTAGCACTTTCTCTTCTAATTCATTTTCTTTAACAATGATAACCTTATGTCCCATTTCTTCAGCAACAAGCTGTGCTGTTTCTTGGTCGATCACTTGGTTGATGGTAACCATGTCACCCATTTTCATCATTGTTTTAACAACTTCGGCACCTTTAACAGCCATACGCGATGCAAGTTCAGCAACAGTGATAGTTTCACTGATACGAACTTCATTTTTAACGTCTGCGGTTGGTTTTTGGAAACCATGCTGTAACGATGTAGGCGCTTTAAGCTTGCCTTTTTTACCTTTAGGTGCAACAAATTTTTCTTTTGCTGGACCTTTTTTCTTTTTCTTAGCACGGCGAGCAGTTTGCTCTTCACGAGCATCAGACTCATCTTCTGCTTCACGTGCATAAGTTGAAGTCGTAAGGTGGTGATCAGCGCTTTCTTCACGCTGCTTACGCTCTTCTTCTTCTTTCTTCCAGCGAGCTTCATTTTCTTCAGCTAGCTTTCTTGCCTCTTCTGCTTGACGTTTCGCTTCTTCTTCAGCTTTTCTCAATGCGGCCTCTTCTGCTTCTTTTTGCAGACGCTCAGCTTCGGCGCGATCTTTTTCAGACTTAGCACTTTGTTCTGGGGTCATCTGCTTCTGTTTCGCTTTACGCTCAGCTTCAGCTTTGCGTTTAGCCTCTTCTTTGGCTTTACGCTCAGCTTCTTCTTTCGCTTTACGTTCTGCCTCTTGTTTCGCTTTTAGCTCCTCAGCTTCTTGCTGGGCTTTAAGCTCTGCTGCTTTACGTGCAGCTTCTTCTGCAGCTAAACGCTCTTCTTCTTGCTGTTGCTCAATGGCGCTTTTCTTAACATAAGTACGTGTTTTACGTACTTCTACTTGTACAGACTTTGCTTTACCTGTAGAGCCAGTCACACTCAGTGTGCTCTTGCTTTTACGTTGCAAAGTCATGCGAGCAGGGCCTTCCGAGCCCGTGCCGCCATGCTGCTTGCTAAGGTGATCAAGTAACGTTGACTTTTCAGCCTCGCTCACCATATCACCTGCTTTTTTAGAAATACCGGCTTGCTCAAGCTGCTGTAGTAACTTATCAACAGTTGTACCAATATCTCCGGCTAGTTTTTCAACATTTACTTCTGCCATAGTGTGTAATACCTCCGTTAATAAATTACTCGTCTGCGAACCAACAAATGTTACGCGCAGCCATAATTAGTTTGCCAGCTTCTTCTTCTGAAAGCTCAGTGATATCAACTAACTCGTCGATACCTTGCTCGGCTAAATCTTCTAATGTTATAACACCTTTACTTGCCATAACGAATGCAAGGTGACGCTCTAAACCTTCAAGGGCTAATAAGTCCTCTGCAGGTTCTGCACCTTCTAGGCTTTCTTCAGTTTTAAGTGCTTTGGTTGTCAGTGCGTCTTTCGCACGTGAACGTAAAACATCAACTGTTTCTTCGTCTAAGCCATCAATTTCTAAAAACTCTGATGCTGGTACGTAAGCAACTTCTTCAAGGGTTGAGAAACCTTCGTTGATTAGTAATGTTGCAAACTCATCATCGATATCTAGGTACTCAGTAAATAAGTTGATTAACTTGTCTGACTCAGCTTCATTTTTCGCACGCATTTCATCAACCGTCATTACGTTTAATTCCCAGCCAGTTAACTGGCTAGCAAGACGAACGTTTTGACCATTTCGACCAATTGCTTGCGCTAGGTTATCAGCTTCAACAGCGATATCCATTGAGTGTGTGTCTTCGTCCATCACGATAGATGCTACCTCAGCAGGTGCCATCGCGTTAATTACGAATTGCGCTGGGTTATCATCGTAAAGTACGATATCAACACGCTCACCACCAAGTTCAGTAGACACCGCTTGAACACGCGCACCACGCATACCTACACAGGCACCTACTGGGTCAATACGTTTGTCATTTGACTTAACAGCGATTTTCGCACGTGAACCTGGATCACGCGCTGCTGCACGTAATTCAATCATTTCTTCGCCAATTTCTGGCACCTCAATGCGGAATAGCTCCATGAGCATTTCAGGCTTAGAACGCGTTACGAATAACTGTGCGCCACGCGCTTCAGGTTTAACTTCGTAAAGAAGACCACGAATACGGTCGCCCGGACGGAAGTTTTCACGCGGTAGCATGTCATCACGGTAAATAACCGCTTCTGCATTGTTACCAAGGTCAAGTACGATAGCATCACGCGTTGCTTTTTTAACAACACCCGTTACTAACTCACCTTGTTGGTCTTTGTATTCTTCAACAACAAGTGCACGCTCAGCTTCACGTACTTTTTGTACGATAACTTGCTTAGCCATTTGTGTTGTAATACGGTCAAACTTAATTGACTCAATTTGTTCTTCTACGTAATCACCCATTTGCAATTCAGGGTCTTCAACTTGTGCCGCTTCAAGCGTGATTTCGCTATACGGGTGCTCAAGTGAACCATCTTCTTGCACAGGAGCGATTTTCCAGCGACGGAATGTATCGTAATTACCTGTTTTACGGTCAATTGATACGCGAACGTCAATTTCACCATCGTGTTTTTTCTTTGTTGCAGTCGCTAATGCGAACTCTAACGCTTCAAAAATCTTTTCTTTTGGAACCGCTTTCTCATTGGAGACGGCTTCAGCAACCAATAATATTTCTTTTGCCATGGGTTATGCCTCGCTTGCCCTATTCCTTCGCACTCGAATTAAAACTTTGCGATGATGTTCGCACGTTCAATGTTACTTAGCATAATCATATGCTCAGTCCCATCTGCTGAAAGTGTGATCATATCACTGCTAACTGATACTAAATCGCCTTTAAAATTACGGCGACCATCTTGTGGAAGCTTAGTACGCACGCGTACTTCTTCTCCTTGTGCCTTCTCGTAGTGATCTTGTTTGAATAATGGACGATCAACACCAGGAGACGACACTTCCAAATCGTATTCGTTTGTAATTGGGTCTTCGACATCTAAGATTGCGCTAACTTGACGACTTACGTCGGCACAATTGTCTACCGTGATCCCTGCATCATGATCGATGTAAACACGTAATGTAGAGTGGCGACCAGCTTGCACAAACTCAAGACCATGTAACTCAAAGCCTAACATTTCAACGGCTGGTGAGAGCATGGCTACTAAATCTTGCTCAAGTTTTGTCACGAAAATCCTCCATACAAACAAAAAAAGGGCATATAGCCCTGAAATACTGAGTTTAATAATGATTCATAAAATCATGCTAGATCAGATACAACAACGCCCCGAACCAAGCGGGGCGTCACACCTAAAGCATAAAACTGTGTGGCCTAGGGCCAAGCTTGGTTGCGGTCAATTACCTGACTAAATTAAACTAAATAGCCTAAACGCAAAACGCGCATTACCCAGAATGCGCGACTTCATACAGTAAAAAATTACTGTGCATGTTAAAGACAACTTACGATGTTTTAACATGAATTTGGTTGCGGGAGCCGGATTTGAACCGACGACCTTCGGGTTATGAGCCCGACGAGCTACCAGGCTGCTCCATCCCGCGCCAATGGATATCAAGTAAATTACTTAATATCGTTTGCTTGAGTGGCAAGCACATCAAGTCAATGGCGGCTATTATAAGCATGTAGCGCTCAATTAGCAACCTTCGGGCATGAATTAGTTGGACAATTTTTTACGAAAAAAAATAATGACAACCTTGTCATAAAATTTCCTATTTCCGGAAAAATAGGTCTATAGTTAACACTATAAGAAGAACAAACTATAGTGTTGGCTATTAAGCGATTTTCCTATGAGTCTATCTATTTTTCAAAAAAGGCTTTTACAACAGAATGTTGAATTGCTAAAACCTGATTTCCATCAATTTACGCACACCTTTTACCACAATTTGAGCCAGCGTAATCTAACAATGACGATGCCAAGCGAAGAGAGTGTAAGCAAACGAAGCTATATACTATTTTGTGCGCTTAATAAGGTTGTGTCACACCTTGATGACTTACCTTTGGTGATGCCTTTCATTCAATATATAGCAAACAACCTAAGCTTTTTGAATGTATCAAGTCACGATATAGACCATTTGTGTGACGCATTTTTCGACACGCTGGAGTCCCAGCAAAGAGGCTTAAACAGCCACCTAAAACAAGCGTGGTCACAGGCAATTCGTATATTTTCCAACATTGTTAAAAGCTATTTGTTTGCTTACAGTAATGTGATTTCAATCAATACACGTTGCGCTACTCGACTTAGTTCGTAGTTGAGGGCTGACACTAATTAATGTTGAGTAAGTTCATTATTCAATCTATCGATTTGGCGCTGCTCAACAGCAATGAGAGTATTAAATTTACTGGTCACCGCAGACATTTTGTCTGATAAAGCCTGGTCGCTACTCGCATCGACTAGATTAGTCGGTCTGGTAGAGGCTTGTTGCTCAAGGCGCTTAATCTGTTGATTTAGCTCAACATGATAACGGTCAATTTTGTCTTTGTGCTCTGCGATTTCACGTTTAATCTGTTCACTACGAATAAAATGGTCAATTTCATTCTGTTCTGTATCGTTACTTTGCAAAACTAACTGGCTTTTTTCTGTGCTTAACCTGTCTATATTACGCTGCTCATTGTTGATCAATAAATTATAACGTTCTGAAACGGCAGACATCTGTTTAGCTATGGCGGCTTCTTTTTTTGCTCCGACCAAATTGTGCAGTTGCGCATCGGCTTGACTGCTTAATGCCGCAATTTCATTGTTCATCCGTTCTGAGTAAGAGTCTATTTTATTATTGTGTTCTGCAATTTTGGCGTCTATTTGCTTTAATCGAATATAGTTATCAATCTCTGCTGTTACATCGCTTGATTCAGAAACAGGTTTTGGCGAGCCTAATAATGTGGGGTTTTGCTCTTTAACGGTGATCAACTTTGCATCTTTGCCGCAAGGTTGTTGGCTAAACTCAACAATGCCATTTTTTTCACATTGATAAATTGCCGCGTTGGCCGCCTTGCTCAAAGTGACCCCTAAAAAAACCAGTGTAAATAAAGTAAAGAAGCGTGGTTTCATAATATCGTCCCTGTTGTTTATCCTGTGTTTCTGTAAGCATGTTGTGGGCCAACACGATCTAAATTCAGCGGTATTACGTAGTAATTTAAATCAATTATCATGGGTTTACTATTGTGCATTACTCTACTTTGCGATTTATTTTTGGCGATCAACTCAATGCTAGCCACAGCTGGTATAAAGACGAAGATCAGCACACCACTCTCTATGTCATCGCTGAGCTAAAACAAGAAACCGATTACGTAAAACATCATACACAAAAAATTGCCGCCTTTTTCTTAGCAATGGAACACTTTGCAAAGGCGCTCAAAAGCGCGGGGTTTAATGTGCTACATCTTACCTTAGATGACACAAAAGATGACGAATCATTACCCGCCCTTCTTACTCGTTTAGCGAAACACTACCAATGTAAACGCATTGAATACCAGTATCCCGATGAATACCGACTCAAACAGCAATTACAGGCATTCTCAGAAAACAGTGAGTGTACGATTAACGCATACGACACAGAGCATTTTTTACTTCCCTTTAATGATATATGCCAACACTTTAAAAAAGACAAGCATGTAAAAATGGAATTCTTTTATCGCGCAATGCGTAAACGATTTAATATATTAATGGACGAAAACAATGAACCGGTCGGAGGCAAGTGGAACTTTGATCAACAAAATAGAAACAAGTTAAAACAACATGATCTCAACGCAATTCCTGAACCATTGTGCTTTGGGCACGATGTTAAGGACATTCTTTCACGCATAAAAAAACATAACATAACGACATTTGGAGAGTGCAATCATTCGATACTTTGGCCAACAACACGTTATGAAGCAAAGCAGCTTCTTGATTTTTTTTGCGATCATTTGTTAGTTCACTTTGGGCAATTTCAAGATGCGATGACCTGTCAATCTGAGCACCAATGGTCGTTATATCACAGCCGCTTGTCGTTTGCTCTCAACACTAAAATGCTGCACCCAATGCAGGTTATTAAGCGCGTGATTGAGGCCTTTGAACAACAACAGCAAAAAATTGATATTGCCCAAGTTGAAGGATTCATTAGACAAATTCTGGGCTGGCGCGAATATGTGCGTGGTATTTACTGGCAAAATATGCCTGACTACGCCAACAAAAATGCCCTTGACGCAAAGCGTGCCCTGCCCGACTATTTTTGGCACGCAAACACTAAAATGAAATGTATGCACCATGCAATTAAGCAAAGTTTAGACACCGCCTATGCTCATCATATTCAACGTTTGATGATAACGGGTAACTTTTGTTTGCTTACAGCCATAAACCCAAATGAAGTCGATGCTTGGTATTTAGGTATTTATATTGATGCTATCGAATGGGTTGAAATGCCCAACACTCGCGGCATGAGTCAATTTGCAGACGGCGGCTTAATTGCCACTAAACCGTATGCCGCAAGCGGTAATTACATTAATAAAATGAGTGACTATTGTAAGGATTGCCATTACAACGTGAAAGAAAAAGCCACCGATGATGCGTGCCCTTTCAATAGTTTATATTGGAACTTCATGTTAGAGCACGAACAATTGCTTAGCAAAAATCCGCGTATAGGCATGATTTATAACACCTGGTATAAACAAGACGAATCGCAGCAACAAGCCACTCTCAAACGCGCAAAGTGGTGCGTCGATAATTTAGAGAAATTATAAAAAAGGCCGCCTCAAATGAGGCGGCCTACTTCTAACAAATAACAAGGGGAAACAATGCTGATTACAGCTTAATTACTTATTCTCAAGCAATTTACCACTGCCAATTTCAATTTTACGTGGTTTGAGTGCTTCAGGAATTTCACGTTGTAAATCAATGCTTAAAAGTCCATTTTCAAGGTCTGCACCGAGTACTTTAACGTGGTCACCTAGTTGGAACTTACGTTCAAAGTTGCGCTCAGCAATTCCTTGATGGATAAACTTACGCTCTGCATTGTCTTCTTTGTCAGCTTTTGTGCCGCTGACTTTTAATGTATTGTTTTCTGACTCAATGGTCAGTTCACTTTCACTAAAACCGGCAACGGCCATAGTGATACGGTATTTGTCTTTATCTAATGCTTCGATGTTGTATGGAGGAAAACTTGGCTGCTTGTCTGTGCGTGCTGCCGCATCCATTAATGATGCTAAATGATCGAAGCCAATGAATGAACGATAAAGTGGTGATAAGTCTACTGTACGCATAATAATATCCTCATATTTAAGCGATATTTTGTTAGTACTCTTCTTTTGAACAAGTGCTAACAAAGTTAAATTAATTATATAAATTTCAATTACTTTGGTTTGTTTGGGACCCATCAGGCGTCCTCACTAAACGATTTATGGGCAAGCAAAATCTTTTCAAGATTTTTTACAAAAAAAATTGCAATTTTTTTCTCTTTTTGAAATTTATTGAGGCTTATTCTGGTCTTAATAAGTTGATTTTAAAGGGCTAAGCACGTACAAAATAAAAATGAAAAAAATACCCTCAGTTTTAAAAAAAATAGTCGCTTTGACTAAAAACCTGCTGTTGATGGCTATCATCTTGTATGCCGTTACGCTATTTCAGCAACGAAATTTATTACCAACAGACCACACTCCCGCCCCCTATTTCAATTTAGCGACACTCGACAACCCACAGCAACGCGTCACCATTGCCGATTTAAAAGGCACAAACACAGTGCTGTATTTTTTTGCCCCTTGGTGCAGTATTTGTCGCTACAGTATGCCTAATCTCGAAAAAGCCTATCAACAAGGCGAACTGAACGCGGTTGCCATTGCCCTTGATTATGAAAATATTGACGAGATAACGCAGTTTACAGATTCACTAGACTTAACGATGCCCGTTTTATTAGGGACGCGGTATACAGGACAAGATTACAAAGTCAGTGCCTACCCAACGTATTATGTTATTAATGAGCAACTCGCGATTACAGCTCATTCTATGGGGTATTCCACAGAACTTGGGCTGCGCATACGAACACGAAAGTGACTTAAGAGGCACTCAGAGAAAAAACAGAATAGAGTAATCGATTTTATGCACTGTTTTTATGAATCTAATTCGTTAATATGATAACCAGACCAACACACTTACATCGAGGAGAGCGATATGTTGACTGTAATTTTTGGCCGTGAGGGCTGTCCATACTGTGTACGCGCAAAAGACGTAGCAGAAAAACTAGCGAACGAGCGTGAGGATTTTAAATTTCGCTACATCGATATCATTAAAGAAGGTATCAGCAAAGCAGATTTAGAAAAGTCTGCTGGCAAACCTTGCCCAACCGTTCCACAAATTTTTATTGACCAAACTCACATTGGTGGCTTCACAGAATTCGAAGCATACGCTAAAGAAAATTTAGGGTTATATCAATAAATTGTAAACATGGTTGATTTTGGTAAATTACAACTGATTAAATTATGACCAACATCAACCACATACAAATTAGTTGTAATTTATACAAGCAATTGCATTGTATTTCCTATACAATGCGCGCCTCTTTAAATTCGTTGAGGCGTATTAATGTCAGAACCAGTCACGTTTGAATCTTTAAATCTTTCTCCTGCAATTTTAAAAGCAGTTGAAGAGCTAGGTTACAAGACTCCATCTGAAATCCAAGCTCAATGTATACCGTTATTGCTAGAAAGAAAGGACGTACTGGGACTAGCGCAAACGGGTACAGGTAAAACAGCAGCATTTGCACTGCCATTACTAAATAATATTGACCCGTCTGTGAAACAGCCACAGATCCTTGTTCTAACGCCTACGCGTGAACTTGCGATCCAAGTAGCTGAGGCATTCGAACAATATGCTAAGCATACTCGTGGTGTAGAAGTTTTAGCCCTTTATGGTGGCCAAAGCTACAGCATCCAATTAAGTGCACTTCGTCGTGGCGCGCAAATCATTGTTGCAACGCCAGGCCGCTTAATCGACCACATTAACCGTGGCACAATCAAATTCGAGAGCTTACAAGCCCTTGTTCTTGATGAAGCGGACGAAATGTTACGCATGGGTTTCATTGATGATGTAGAAAGCATCATGGAAAAAACACCGCGTGAAAAGCAAACATGTCTTTTCTCTGCAACCATGCCTAAGCAAATCCAAAATATCAGCAGCAAATACATGAACGAGCCTGAGCAAGTTCATATTTCAGCGCGTAACTCAACAGTATCGACTGTTGAACAAGTATTTTGGAATGCACACGTACACAAAAACAAAGCGATCGTGCGCTTCTTAGAAGCTGAAGAATACGATGGTGCGATTGTTTTCGTACGTACACGTAATGACACAGTTCAATTAGCTGAATTACTTGAGCGCGAAGGTTTCTCTGCCGCACCACTTAATGGTGACATGAACCAACAAGCACGTGAACGCACTGTAGAGCGTTTGAAAAGTGGTTTACTTGATATCGTAATTGCAACCGACGTTGCAGCACGTGGTCTAGATGTTGACCGTTTAAGCTTGGTAATTAACTACGATATTCCACAAGACTCTGAAGCCTACGTTCACCGTATTGGCCGTACAGGTCGTGCGGGTCGTTCAGGTAAAGCGATTCTTTTCGTAAAACACAACGAGCGTTATTTACTTAAAAATATCATTCGTCATACGAAGTCTGAAATTGCACAAGTAGATTTACCAACAGCGAAAGTTGTTGAAGAAAAACGCATCAAAGCATTGCAAGACAAGTTGACTATTGCACTTGAAAATAAAGACATCACGTTCTTTAACCAAGTAGCGGCCAACATGGCTGAAAAGCTTGAACTAAGCTTCGAAGACTTAGCAGGTGCCTTACTGTGTTTAGCGCAGCAACAATCACCAATCAAGGTTGAAGAAGTTAAAGTTCAACCGCGTGGCGAACGTACAGAACGCGGTGGTGATCGCCGTCGTAACGAACGTGCTGACCGTGGTGATCGCCCTGCTCGCGAACGTAAACCGCGTGAGCCGCGTGAACGTAACAGCCGCAGCATGGGTCCTATGGATACATACCGTATCGAAGTAGGCCGTGAGCACGGTGTACAAGTTAAAAATATCGTTGGTGCGATTGCTAACGAAGCAGATATCTCAAGCAAGTTTATTGGTGACATTCGTCTGCACGACAGTCACAGTACGGTACAATTACCGCAAAACATGCCTAAAGATGTGCTTGATCACTTCCAAAAAGTGTTTATTTGTAAACGCCCAATGGGAATGACACTCACCAAAGCTGAAGCCGCTTCTGAGCGCCCAGAGCGCAGCGAACGCCCAGCAGGTGAGCGCAGTGATAAAAAGCGTAGCTTCAAAGACAAAGACCGTGGTGAAAAACGTAGCGGCCCTCGTAAAGAGCGTCGTCCAGTAAGCTTCACAGCAAACTAAGCGTTTAAAGCTAACGACTAAAAAAACCTTGTCATGAGAGTGACAAGGTTTTTTTGTGTCTTTTTATAAGCCTTGAAATTGTGGTTAAGCCTTAGGCAGCACCTTGATCCTTCTCATTAACTTCCATTTGAATAACATTCTGTGAATCTTGACCCAAATTGATTTCTTTCGTCCCTAAATCTTTTTCCATATGTTGTCTCAACATCGCTAGCTTCAGCTTTGTTCTAAGTTTAACTATTTCTTCTCTTTCTAAGGAAATATCAGCTGTAGCACTTTCTATCACCTCTCTAGAAACTATCGATAACCTTAAAAAACTTAGGCGTTGATCATGCAACTCTATAATTTGGTTTATACACCTTCTCATCCCTTCTGCGATAAAAGCAACAATGCCTAAAACAGCAAACATAAATGGGATACGACTTAAAAATACATCCCAAACACTTTCTATCTTACCTTGATCAAAAAAGGTTATTAAATCACCAGCTTTTTCAAACAAAGAAATTGTAATAAAAAATAAAACACCTAAAAAAAGTATGCTAATAGCACCATAGAATAATTGTTGTTTTCGGGTCTCACCTGTGAAGGATTTGAAGTCCTCGCTAAAAATATCTACATCATCTTGTAATGTTTTAAGTTTGTTTGGTCTCTAACGTCTTTTTTTAATATCTCTAAATTTTCACTATATACTTTATTTGATTGTTCTAAACTACCATTCTTATCTCTAGTTAATTTCAAAGTTGCTGTTGTTTCCGCAAGCAGATCTTTCTTTTCTGTAAGCTCTACGTTAACTGACTTAAGTTTCTCATTAACGTCACTCAATAAATTATCTTTTTCATCAATTTCAACTTTTAAAGAACTTAAATGCTCTTGATGATCAGTTTCGAGTTCATCTAAGCTATTTTTAAATTTCGATAAATCATGAAATTCATCTTTTAGGTTACTTAAAAGCTCATAAGACTCCTCTTGGATTAGGTAAAGCTTATCGATTTGCTTATATATTGAATTGTGAGAGCTTTTAGATGTAGTAGACTCATTAAATACAAATCCTTGTAAACACTTTATATTTACTTCTCCATCTAGTGTAGATATCGAAAATTCAGAAATTGGGGCTAAGATACTAAAAACTAATTTATATAACCCTGATTTTTTATCCTTCTCAAAATTATCAGAAATTTGATTTATTTTATGACCTGAGGTGTTTGTATAAGTTAACTTTATATCTTTTTCTAAATTCAAAGTTAGTTCAATTTTAGAAACAACTAATGGCTTTGATAATTTTAAATTTATAGGTTTAGTTCTCAGTAAATATGAAGGTCCTTCTAACACATCAAAAGAGCCTGTTGAAGAAATTATGTCTGTAATTTTGCTTGTTGATTCTATTTCAGACTTCTTTAAACCAGTAGTTATTTTCAACAATTCACTTGCTTGATCAATTGTATTTTCTAAACTCTCGATTTTAGCTTCTAGCTCTTCCAACATAATCCTTCCTACTTTTTGTAAATATTTACTAAATTCTGATTGTATAATTAATTAATCACTCAACCCCATATGATTAAACCATAGATTCCTAATAACCTATAAAAAAGCCTCAGCATGGCTGAGGCTTTATTACTTAATCGTTATGAACCCGCTGGGTACACGTAGCTTGACTGTAGGCCGAGTGGGATGCCTAAGCCCCAATATGCTAGTAAGAAGATACTCCAGCCGATTAGGAACGCGATAGAGTACGGCAGCATCATGGCAATTAAGGTGCCGATACCTGTGCCTTTAACATACTTCTGGCAGTACACGACAACCAATGGGAAGTAAGGCATTAACGGGGTGATAATGTTTGAGCTTGAATCACCCACACGGTACGCTGCTTGGGTTAAGTCTGGCGATATGCCTAATTGCATTAACATAGGCACAAAAATAGGCCCAAGTAATGCCCATTTTGCCGAGCTTGAACCCACAAACAAGTTTACGAATGCAGTTAAGAAAATAATACCAATCACGGTTACAGAACTGGGTAATTGCATGGCTTTTAACAGCTGTGCACCTTCAATTGCCAGTAATGCCCCAAGGTTTGATTTACTAAATGCCGCGATAAATAACGCACAGAAAAACGCCATAACAATATAATACGCCATGCCGCCCATTGCTTTACTCATGGCATCAATCATGTCTTTAGAGCTTTTGAACGTGCCAACCACAAAGCCATAAACTGCACCAGGTATCCAGAACAGTAGGAAAATTAGTGGCACGATAGACTGCATCAAAGGTGAACGGAAGTTAGTCAGCGAGCCATCGGGGCTGCGCATAGCTGAGTCTGCGGGAGCGGATACAAACCAAAGTAAAGCAAGGCCTGCTACCATCACTGTGCTTGCAATATAAAACGCACGCTTTTCATCGCTACGCGCTTCATCAAAAGCGGGTAAGTCTTCGGTGTCACCATCAAGTGGGGTATTTTGTAAGCGTGGTTCAATAATTTTATCGGTAATGTACCAGCCTAATAAAATAATGAATAAGCTTGAAGCTGAGGTGAAAAACCAGTTATTTAACGGGTTAATCGCCATATCAGGATTAATAATTTGTGCTGCACTTTGGGTAAAGCTTTGCAGTAATGGATCGATACCTGATGGAATAAAATTGGCACTAAAGCCCCCACTCACGCCCGCAAAAGCCGCAGCAATACCCGCAAGAGGATGACGACCCATCGCATAAAAAATAACCCCCGCAAGCGGGATAACTAACACGTAGCCAGCATCAGTTGCGGTGTGGCTAACAATCGCCACTAAAATAATAGACGGGGTCAATAGCTGCTTAGGAGTGACTTTTAGCATTAGCTTTAAGCCCGTATTGATAAAGCCTGAATGCTCAGCAACCCCAACACCTAACATTGCAACAAGCACAACACCTAAAGGAGCAAAGCCTGTAAAGGTTTTTACCATCGACGATAAAAAGGTGGCTAAGGAATCACCCGCCAACAAATTATGGACAACAATGGCCTCGCCTGTTCGTGGGTCTATGGCGTCAAATGTCATGCCCGAAAAAAGCCACGACAGCAGCCAAATAAGTAACATGGCCACTAAAAAGATAATGGCCGGATCAGGAAGCTTATTGCCTACCCTTTCAATGGTATTTAAAAAACGTGCGATTGCTCCGCTTGGTGCCTGCACATCATTGTTATTATTCATTTTCGAATTCCCTAGAAAAATTTCTTGCTTACCTTATCGCATCCGCGTTAAGAGGTAAATTTTAAGTTAACTAAGCTATCCGATTTGGGTACTTAAACTATATAAAAAAAGCGGCCAAAGCCGCTTATTTAAATAACATCAACACCGATTAGGCTAATGCTTTTACTTCATCCCATAAACGAACCACTAATGCTTTATCATCTTCGTTAAGCTCACCATTACGGTATGCTTTAACCAGGCTCGACTCGACTTGGTTATTAAGCTCGTCGGTTGATAAGTTTAATTCTTCAACTTGCGCATACCCTACAGCCAAATCAAAATGGCCTCGTAAATAGCCACCAGCAAATAACTCATCATCGGTTGCTTTATCAACTAAATCATCAAAATATTGCTGCGCTGCATCAATATAATTTACTAAACTCATGGTTATCTCTCCTCTGGGTGCAGCCCATCTTGATGACCTACTGCATACATTATATGGTCATTAAAACCTGTGGTTACTCTAATATAACCACTTAATTCATCGTCTAACTCACTGTCGCCAGTATCGGCAATCAATGGGCGGCCATTCAAGGCCTGTAATTTTGTTTTGGTTGCGACCACAATAATATTATCGCGGCCGATAGCACGAATAAGTGCTGGACTGAGCTGTTGATTTCCACGACCAAAAATATGGCCCTGACCACCGATCAGGGTGATCACTAATTTAGTCGGTTTACCGTGTGTTAGCTCCAGTAATTGCTGTGCAGTTAAATCCTGAGCAATCAGCGCTTGGTCTGCCACTAAATCAACACCGAGTAAGGTATTCTTTAGGCCCATTTCTTCCATAATGGCAGCAACTGTTGAGCCACTGCCCATGACGTATAAAGTCTCTTCATCCATGTCAGACACCACATAAGCAGCAATATCAGCAAGCACTAACTCGTCGGTTTCTTTACCCCCATTTTTAACCGCTTGCACGTAACGTACTTCGCTCGGCACTTGCATTTCACCATACCGTTTTGCTTTTACTGTGCCTTCGCGAAATGCGGCTTCGTCGATATCCATCACGTCTGCATCGCCTAAGCTCACCAACTCACCTTTTACAAGCATTTCAACCACTCGGCCCGCAGCTTTTGGGGTAATAGCATACACACCTGAATGAATTTTACAGCCTGCGGGAATGCCCAACACGGGTGTAGTGTCGCCAACAGCATGACAAATATTTCGGGCTGTTCCGTCACCGCCTGCAAATAAAATAAGGTCTACGCCTTGTTCTACGAGACGCTTTGCAGCTTGCTCGGTGTCATCCGGCGTCGTAACGTCGCCACTGTGATAAATAACCTGGGTATTAAAGCCTAATTGGGTGGCTGTTCGCTCCCCCATTTCACCATTAACGGTGTATATAATGAGCGAGTCTTGATACGCAAGTAATACTTCAAGTGCTGCACGGGTGCGTAAATTTGCTTTGGGTTCTGCGCCGAGTGCCATGGCTTTCGCTGCTGTATCAGCACCATCACTGCCTTTAAGAGCTACACTGCCACCAAGCCCTGCAACAGGGTTTACAATTAAACCTAACTTAAACTGCATCAGATAACTCTCCTGGATGTTGCCATACAAATTGTGCACTTGTCAGTGGCCACGGGGTCTTATAAAAATCACTGAGTGCTTTTAGTAGTGCGTAAGTTCGTTGATTAAAACCAGACGCTAGTAAACTTAATAGGTGCTGGTGAACACACTGCTGAAAAGCAAAACGACACGTTTGTTCGCCATTTAAATTATCGACCGAAACATTAAAGTCAAACCCTGCCGCAGCGCTAAGCGCCCATTCTATTGCTTGGGGTTTAACTTCTACCGCTTCAAACTCAGCTTGCTGATGTTTATCACGACCATCAGGACAATACCAATAGCCATAATCTTCCAGTAAGCGGCGTTTTTCACCTGCCACCAGCCAATGGGCAATTTCGTGGAGTGCACTGGCGTAAAAACCATGCGCAAAGACAATTTGATGATAAGTCGTTTGCTCATCTGCAGGCAGGTAAATAGGCTCGTCAGCACCTTTAATTAAGCGCGTGTTATGGCTTTGATAAAAAGTGCTGTCAAAAATAGCGATTAAATCGGCAATCTGATGCATACTGGCTTACATTCATCTCGTTAAAAGCGTTACAACAACGCACCAAAAACGAGGCGAATTGTACGGACTTTTCAGCCTAAAGTAAAAACAACCCCTCTCGGTTAGAGGTATTTTGCGATATCGACGTTATCTATTTGTTCAGGGCTCAAGTAGCGTTTTGCGTATTCAAGGTAAATGCCTGAACTTAAAAACAGTTTAAATACGTCACGATCAATATGATCGTCATCGACCATTTTAGCTAAAATATCAATAGCAACACTCAATGGTTTGGCCTTTTTATATGGCCTATCTGCTGCAGTGAGTGCTTCAAAAATATCAGCAAGTACTAACACTCGTTCAGGTATCGATAAGTCATCCGCTGATAATTTACACGGATACCCCGTGCCTTTTAAGGTTTCGTGGTGGGTCGATGCATAGCGCGGCACACGGGCTAGCTCTTCAGGGAATGGCACATTATTAAGCATACGAATCGTGCTGATAACGTGTTCATTAATTTTAAATCGGTCTTCTGCGGTAAGTGTTCCACTTCTAATTTGTAAGTTATATAACTCACCTAAATTATACTTGTATTCAGGAACCGACATTTTTATACCTAAATTAGCATCGTATTCCACAGCCTTGTGGTGCGTAATTAGGTCACTGGGTTTATCACTTAACAGCGTTTCTTCAACAGGTAAAGATTGCCCCTTTAAACCTGCAAAGCGCATTTCTTCTAGAGGCGATAAACCAAGCGTTGCATCGAAATGCCGATGCCACTTAATACACGCAACGTCTTTTAAGCGTGCAAGTTGCTCATCATCCATAAACTCACTTCCCACATTGCAAGTAGCAATGAAAGCAAAGTCAGCATGTAATTTGTCTGTTTCAGCGTCTAACTGCTGTTGCAGTGTCTCCCTGTGTGTTGGGTTTTCAAGCAGCTTTTCGTAGTAGTTTATTTTAGCGTCGCGCAGTAACACTTCAAAACGTGTACGGATTTCATGAATACGATTATAAATGGTTTCTAGTTTGGTGCCTTTGTCTACAATGTGTTCTGGCGTGGTAATTTTACCACAGTCATGTAACCACGCTGCCAGTCTAAACTCACGTTTTTCATCTTCGTTTTCAAATGCAAACTCTGCAAAGGCGGGATCTGTTGAATCAGATGCAGCATTCGCAAGCCAAATACCAAGCTCAGGAACACGCTCACAATGCCCTGCTGTATAAGGTGATTTATCATCAATCGCTTGGGCTATAAGTTCAACAAACGATTCCATGAGTGCTTTTTGTGAGTTTTCGTGTTTCTCTATAGAGCGGCTCATATCAACCATTGAATTGGCTAAATAATGAATTTCGAGAATGCTACTTGACAGAGTCGACACATTTTTATACTCGCGCTGCTGAATTTTTTTGTTCTCACCAACAAGCTTTAAAATTGGATTCACAATTGATGATGCAAAAAACCACGATATTGGCAGTAGCAGTAATAAACATAAACTCGTTATTAAAATAGAAATCCGAATTTTCTCGCGAATGACCGCAAGTACATCTTCTTTTGCTACCAATACAGTGAAGAAATCTTCATTGTCAGCTTGCATGTCACCGCTTAATGGTAAGGGCACGACAAACATGTATTTTTCTATCCCATTTTCATGTACATCCAGCATTTTGCCAAACTGATGACGCTTATTTGCAAGGCCTGTTTTTTGGTCATCAAGCTTAATAAGCGCTGATAAATCATCAAAGGTATGCTGATGGCTTTGCGTTCTACTGCTGGCAATAATGTCACCACTACTCTGATAGACATACATTTCGGCGGAAACCAAAAACTGCATTTTAGTCTGTTGCTCAGTTAAATACGCACTTAAACTCGAACTTGCTATATCCACCGCAAGCACATCGCCGGTATCATCTGACTTAATCGAATAGGTATAACCCGGTACGTGGTAAACATTAAACATGTACGGTTCAGATTTGGTAACAACCCCACTTTCTGCGTCTTGAAACCATATTCGCGTTCGTGGATCAAAATCGGTTTGTTGCTCTTCTGCTTTACGGACTGTCAGTTGTGAGTCTAAAAATAACATCGACTTACGACGCTCTTCACCTTCCCCCGATACTTTAATGACCAGCCATTTATACTCATCTTTTATATTCAAGCTGGCGGGTAAATTTGCATACCCTTTTAGATTAATAACTTGGAGAAAATCACCATTCGCACGCCCTAAAATAAGTGAATAAAAATCTGTGTGCCGACTAAGCACCTCTATGAGTACATTTCGAAAAATCTCATAGTTACCTTGGCTTTGTGAAAATAGGCGTGTGTCATGAACCATCACGCTGAGGGTGTTATCTGCACGCTGATTTATACGTGTGATATGATCAGCAATCTGCTGGCTTGTTTGCTTAAATTGCTGAGCTTTGGTGTGCAATACTAACTTTTCGCTGAAGTAATAATGCAAGCTAATCGCCACAATTCCCGTTAAAAGACTGGCAAGCGCAAAGACTAAGAGAACACTCGCTCTAATTGATATTTTATAGCCTTTTTTATGGCGTGATAGCATTATGCATCTCCTTGCATGCTCTCTTTATTGAATGAATATAAGAAAAAAGAAGTACAGATAATATATACAAGTATCTTTGGATAATTACAATTTATTGACTAAATTAAACGCACCTTGGTATCGATTAAATTTTAATAACCAATTGATTTCTTCCGCCTTCCTTAGCTTGATACAAAGCCAAATCAGCTCGTGATATCACTGATTTTTGCTGCTCCTCACGCATGATGGTCAAACCAAAACTTGCTTGTATCGATAAAGAGCAACTACCTAATTTAAATTCCTCGGCATTTAGCCTTGCTATCATGCCGTTTATAAGCGCAGTGGCATCTTTTAATGAACAAAGCGGCAGTACAATAACAAACTCTTCACCACCAAATCGATAGACATCATCAGCACTGCGCAGAGAGTTCGTTAGAAAAGTCGAAAAGTGCTTAAGCACGGTATCCCCCATTTCATGTCCATGGGTATCGTTTACGCGTTTAAAGTAATCAATATCAGCTAAAACGACACACACATGTTTCGTTTTATTTTGCTGCTTAATTAATTTTTGATATGCCTCATAATTGTTATCAAACGCACGCCGGTTAGGCAGCTGTGTGAGTGCATCTTTAAATGCCTGTCTTTTCATTTCATCTACAAGTTGACTTAGCTGAGTGTTACGAACAAAAAGCTGCCGACGCATTAAATGCTCATGAGCCGACATAACGACCCCTGCAAAATTAGCGGATACATGTGCCAACCCAACCATATAAAAAGTATGGCTACTTACATCTTTATTAAAATAAATAACGGTAATTGCAAATGCACTGTAAGACACACCGATTAAGGTGGCATTCTTTAATGACAATAAAGTAGAGAAATACATAGTGATCAAAATAATCACATCAAAAAACATATGCAGGACATAATGGCGCTCAAAGGTGAACACCATAAATTGCATACTAAAAAATAAGAATGTCATAAACGCAGCCACCGCTTGCGATAATTGCTGTGGTGTCCGGATATAGCACACCCCAAGTGCAGTGATCACACAAACTGCAACAGAAATAGTCCGGCTAAATAATGCAATACCGGGCCAAAAGCTGGGTTGAATTATCATTTTATCGGAATAGGTCACCAGCATACTCATAATGGCGGTGATACAGGCAAGAAACTGTGCAGTTTTTTTATCTTGCTCAAGCTTACTTTGAGTAAATGCTTGCTCAACTTGCATAGAGTTGAACCGACAAAAGTAGCGTGCAATTGACATATCTTGATTTAATAACTTTGCACCGAATGTGCTCATAATTATATACCTCCGCAGGAACGGAAAAAGGCGAGTAATGAGGTGTTTAAATAAAGAGCAACCGTTCCATTATAGAGTGAAGAGCTTACAATTAAACTCGTTCTTTTGTATATAAATTACACACATGCACCAACACAAAGTTGCGAAAATGGCACAAAGCATAAAATTATCGCTTTGTGCGCGGTGATTAAATAATATTCTCTCCTGCCTCATCACGTGTAACAATATCTGTTTCTTGCAGTGCGTGTGCAATCCAATTCTTCAAAACAGGACACGATAGTACCTGGTCACAATAAGCTTGTGCAGGGCTTGATAATGTAACTTGGTAAGTTTTAAAGCGCAGTACCACGGGCGCAAACATCGCATCAACAATTGAAAACTCACCATACAGCCATGTATTGGACGACGATTGTGGTCGCATCGAAAATATCTCATCAATGCGCGCAATGTCTTTCTTTGCGTGTTCTGACAGCTCAACATGTCTTTTAGCTCGAATATTCATGGGCATTTCATTTCTGAGTGCGAGAAAGCCACTATGCATTTCTGCAGCCACACTTCTTGCGTGAGCTCTTTTATTTAAGTTTTCAGGCCATGCTCTGCCATTTAGATAAGCATCGTTGATGTATTCACAAATCGCGAGTGAATCCCACACAGCTAAATCACCGTCGATTAATGCAGGGACTTTTTGTACAGGAAATTTCGTTTTTAATCTGTCATAAAAGTCTGGGGTATCTAAAACAAGTTGCTGCTCAGTAAATGATATATTGAATTTACTTAATAAATACCACGCTCTTAATGACCAACTCGAATAATTTTTATTACCAATAAATAATTGCATTTTTCATCCCTTAACGATTAGATTAATACCATTCTGCTTAATTAAGTGGTCTATTTTGAGGCAATAAAACCGCGTTGATAACAAGGCAAAAATTTAGTTATTTAGTTGTTCTCGGCAATTGCTCCTGCATTGCTCTACCTCCTGCATCCATGCAGTCGTAAATCAGAAATTTTTA
>NZ_JACDWU010000018.1:0-1383 GCF_016464045.1 Pseudoalteromonas sp. bablab_jr011
GCGCCGGCGGTGATGACCCCCAGGTTGATCACCACGTCGTTGGCCGAGAATATCCAGCTTGCCTTCATGTGCGCCCCGCCTTCCCGATGTTTGGATATGAGCAGCAGACAACTGGTATTGGCAATCAATGCGACGAATGCGATAGCCATCATCACCAGCGATTCAGGCTCACTACCGAATACAAAGCGTCTCACCACCTCTATGAGTACGCCCACAGCCAAGATCAGTTGCAGTACACCAGCAAGATGCGCGGCACGTACCTGCATTTTCACGCTATGTCCAACCGCATAAAGGGCAAGCCCGTACACCGCCGCATCGGCAAAATTGTCCAGGGATTCTCCAATCAGGCCGGTGGACCGGGCGATCAGACCGGCAGTCATTTCCACCACGAACAGAAGTGCATTGATGCCGAGCAACCAGCGCAGGGTCCCGGATTCTTGCTTAGCAGAAGCTGCCGAAAACTCGGCGGCCTTGATGGTCTCCGGATTTGCAGCGACGGTTTCCTGAAGCGAGGCGCCTAGCCCCAAGGTCTTCAGTTTCGAGGTGACGGGCTCGACCTCGCCGTCATGCACGACCTTCAGCCGGCGGTTCGACAAGTCGAAGGACAGCGCCCGAATCTCCTCAAAGCCGTTCAGGGCTAGGCGAATCATTCGTTCTTCTGATGGACAGTCCATCTTCGGCACGGCATAAACACTGACCCATCTCCCTGGCGCCTCGGAGGAGGCCTGTATATCGGTATCCGCTGCGGACGTTGCATCAGCGCCACAGGCGCCACCACAGGATTTGCTCATGATACGACTCCACTTGAACAATGTTGTGGTACCATTTTAAACTATAAAGCTACTATAAGGTCAATAGAGTAAATAATCCGTTGGGGAGGAGGCTGATGCGCATTGGTCAGTTGGCGCAGTTGGTAGGGGTCGAAACACAGACGATCCGCTTCTATGAACAGCAGGGCTTGTTGCCGCCGCCTGATCGGCAGGACAACGGTTACCGTGTCTATACCGAGAAGCATGGTGAGGGGCTGGCCTTCATCCGTCGCTGCAGAATCCTGGGCCTGTCACTGGCTGAGATTCACGAACTACAGAGCTATCAGGACGACCCTCATCAGCCTTGTACCGCCGTCAACGCCTTGCTCGATGATCACATCTCTCATGTGCGGTCGCAGATAACCGCTCTGCAAGCGCTTGAGAAACAACTCGTTTCACTGAGAGCGAGTTGCAACGATGACCGGGAAGTTGAGGCGTGTGGGGTTCTTGCTGGAATTAGCGAAGGAAACATGCACCAGCAGTAGGTGAAGCATCAACCAGATAATCCGATGAGATGCCGGTCTGTCTCACTCTCATGCAAAGGTAAGATCAACCATTTAATCCGCTTACCCAA
>NZ_JACDWU010000168.1:0-5676 GCF_016464045.1 Pseudoalteromonas sp. bablab_jr011
ATATTACCGCGGTTAACGAGGGCTTGATTATAGTGAGACCAGTTTGTGATTTTGCTCATTGTTGTTGCACGGGCTAGTAGGATATAGATGATCTGATCACAGGCTGGCAAGATAGTTCAAACTTTTAGGAAACAACGCCTACCGCATCCCCGATTGCCCCATTCCTTGGGGCGGTTCACATCCCTCTTATTCACCTTCTAAAGCTTGTGGTATCAAGTGTTGCCCCATTGTCCCAAATGCCCACGGTAAGTGAGTAAATGGGGGCTTCTAGTTTCGCCTGATGGGCTTTTTCGGCATGCGGCTGCGTTTGCCATCGAAAAAGGCTAATACTCTGAACCAATAGAGTGATTCTTCATAACCTAGGCTGTACGTTGGGCGTGCAGGCGGGATGAGCCCCAGTTTGCGTCCTAGGCTGACAATCACGTAGAACGTGAGTTTTAATGTCAGCCAAGGAGCGAGTACCAAGAATACCATCAGGCAATACCGAGTAAGTGCGTAGCCTATACCATAAGGCTGTTCGAGTAGGGCAATGCCAATACACCAGCCAAGTCCTGCCAGCATGGCTATTGGAAAGGTAATGGGGGCGAGTCGCATCATAAATTGCATGTTAATGCCCTCCTGTGTTGTGCTGTGAAGGGTGCTCAAAGTTCACCAGCGGTTCGATCACATCAGCCACGGTTTGATGAGCAATACGGCGCTCTTCAAAGTAATCGTGGCGGTCGTAGATACCCTCAACGCCTTTTAGCTTATGGTTAAGACAGCGTTCGGCCACATTGCCTGCAATGCCCAAAGAGGCGGCAAGGCTGCGAAAGGTGCGGCGCAGATCGTGTACGGTGAAGTGTTCAAGTTTGCCCATTTTATTGGGAGGCTGTTTTTTGCGCCCTGGCTCGCGACCAAAGAGTTTAGAAATGGCGCGGTTTAGCGTATCTGGCCCCATATGTGGACGATGGCTTGCTCGTCTGGCTGGAAAAACATAAGGCGAGCCACAAGCGCGGACTTGCAGCTCGTTAAACCAGGCAATGGCTTGGCGCGGTAAGGGGATGCTAATGGGCACGCCGGTTTTGCTGCGTTCTTTGGGTAGATCCCACACGCCCGTGGTTAAATCCATTTCACGCCACATGGCTTCGCACAGTTCGCTTTTGCGTACGCCCAACACCAAAAACAGGCAGCAAGCGAGGTAGTTGTCGCGGCCAAAGCTATTGATATGGGTATGAAACACGCTAAAGGCGTAGTGAATTTCCTCTTTGCTGAGCATCCTGTCTTTACTGGACTCCACGCCACCGGCATCGTCCACGGTAAAGGCTGCGGCTGGGTTGTTCAGCGTTAAGTCGAGCTTTATCGCATGTCGAAACAGCTGCTTCATGTACATCAAGGTATCGTTGGCAATGGTAGGGCGGTTACTTTCTCGAATGCGCTCTAATACTTCTCGTACATGTGTGGGGCGCACGGCTTGTATAGGAAGTTGACCAATCACTGGTGCAATTTCTTTGGTAAAAACACGTTTGGGTATATTGGGGTGCTTTAACCGGCGACTTAAGTCTTTGGCATACCAGTCTTGAAACAACTGACTGACATTTTGAATCTCAGGGATGGTTTCAATAGCACGGATTGCTAATGGGTCTTCACCTTGCTGAAGTTGTAGCTGCATTTTAGACGATTCAAGTCGAGCCTCTGCTAAGGTCATGCTTGGATATTGACCGAGCGTGGCTTCTCGTCGTCCGTTTAGGCTGGTATACCTTAGCATCCAATACGGCATGCCAGATTTTCTTACGCAAAAATATAGGCCATTACCATCACTGTATTTTTGTTTGCTGCTGCGGTGCGAGCATAAGATTGCACCTGAGTTGCGGTTAGTTTTGCCATCGTTTGTTACTCTATATTCCTAAGAAATCGTTAAAATTTGCTCACCATTGCCCACCACTGTTTGTTTATCGATTGGTTCGATATTTGAGTGATTGAACAATCTGCAAGCAGCACGATAAGTGGGGATGGCATAAGGCGGTGGTGAGATAGATGCAAAAATCTGCTCACCAGATACCTTGACTTTTCGCTTATTGAGTCAAAAAAACAGGTTTTGCCCACCATTTTGCCCACCACTTAAACAGCAACTGGTAACGGACATCTGCAAACCGATTTGGACGGAAAAAATAAAAAAGCCCTGTATTTACAAGCAAATAACAGGGCTTCTAAGACATTCTTGGACGGGTAAAAAAACTATTCGATGTTTTGAATTTGTATTGCGAGTATGTCATCAAGACGAATAAGTTTGCTTTTACGCGCTGTTTCGAACCCTTGCTTTAAAGCAACAGCATAATCTTGTACTTCTTTAGTGGCGGGGTTAGTGACCGCTTCTTCAAACAGGTTCGCTTTATAAAGTTCATCGTGTGTTGTTACGATGTTTTCTACCTCTGAGCTGTCTTTTGCTTCTTGTAGGGCGAGTGTGTTAATCAATATGGCTTCATTAGGTATGCTGGCTGCAACGCCTTTTAATTCAGCTAAATGGCGATGGGCAGTGGCGGTTCTTTTTAAAAAAGCGCGGGTTTCCCACTGTTCAATATTCGCAAGCGGTAACGGTTCTATAGTGGTCGACATAGATAGCTTTTATCCTTTTTTATACATGTCAGCGTTGTTATGTATAAATTTTTCATAAAATTATACATAATCTATATAACATGTATAGTAATTCCATTTATTTATATACGTTACTTTATGCGCTCTTAATGGGCCAAATAGCTTCATTTATTTCATCAAGTACAGTATCTAGTTGATTATTAAGCACCTTGTCAAATTGCTTCGCGCCACCGTGCTGACTAAAGCGGTTATTAACAAACTCTTTGTCGACAATAACTTCATGCACAAGTTGTTTGGCAAGGCGCTCTAACCATTTGCGCTGATTAGGTGTCCATGAATGTGCTTGGTATATACGTAACATTGCTTGAGCAACACGTTGTTCAAAGGGGATAAGTGGCTCACCTAAGGCTGCGCGCCGAATGTGACCAACAATGCTTGCTGCTATATCTTGATTGGTTTGATTACGTACCGCGCTTTGTAAATTCGCCTCTGAGAAGCCTGCACCATCAAGTAATAGTTTTACTTCAGTTAATTGCTCACGAGAAAGGTCGCGTGGTTTACTTACCACAGTCGCAAGGGCTATGTTTTGGTTTAACTGCTCTTTAACGAATTGATTAAAGCTCTCTAGGTAATCCTCTGGTTTTTTGTGTGTGCCCCAGCTTTGTGTTCTTTCACGTATTTCATCATGATGTTCAGAGATAACGGGCTGGTGTTCACTGCCCAATAAAGTATTGACCTGTGCAAGCTGGTGGATTAAACCACTATGTTCTGTGATAAAGTTTGCAGCTTGCTTTGGCCCTAGTTGGTGTAAATGGGTATGAAGGTTTTTAGGCTCTACTCCCCATAAGCTTTCAAGCTCGTTTAGCTTTTGTTTTAGTTCATGCTTTGCTTCTGCCTTTTTTTCTGCTTTACGTAAAACCCGCATGACCTTTTGGCTTAACTGACTGAGTACAACATCGGCGTGACTGTGAGTATTAATTGTATATTTGTGGAAAGGTAGATGTTTTGAATCATGATTCTTGTAGTAAGAATTAAGTGCTGATAGAACAATAATGAAACGATCTGCGCTGTAGAGTTCTAAAATAAGATATCTAAAGCTCTCCAAAGCTTCTCGGGGTTCTTCTATTAGCATCTTGAAATCATCGAAATTAATCACCTCTTAATCTACAAGAACGCACAGTTCAATAAAACCTTGCTGTGATTGTGCTAATAAATCCTCGTCAATTTCTTTAGTGAGATACCAAACATATCCATCTCTTAATGCGTTAGTTTTTATGCAAGCTTGCCTTCAATTGTTTTAGCTCTGTAGGTCGTCCGCCATGAAGTTTCCATATATCCGTGTTCTTGTTTATTAAGAAGCCTCTGAATACCTACCTGCGTAGCTACCACCGCGTTAAAAACGTACTCAAAATGCTCATTTACTATGTGTAAACTGCGCTTTTTCGTGCGTTTTTGCCTTGTGTTAGCGCCCTCGGCAACGTTATTCAGAGGCTCCCTAAACTCAATAGCATTATCGCCAACAAAAAAAGATCACACCCCAAACACAAAACGCCCCGCTGTTTAAGGCGAGGCGTCGTTGTGGTCTACCTTTACAGCAGATAACACTTACATTGCAGCACGGAAAATCGCAGCCACTTCTTTATCATTCAAACGACGTGGATTGGTTGCCGCACAAACGTCTTGCTGCGCATGCTTAACCATAGTCTCGATATCTTCGTCCTTTACACCCAACTCAGTCAGATTGCTCGGAATACCAACATCAGCGGACAAGCAACGAATGGCGACAATTGCCATTTTTGCTGCTTCACGCACAGCCAAACCATCAATATTTTCACCTAAAGCCTCAGCAATATCAGCGTAACGCTCTTGCGCTGCCATCAAGTTAGCTTCACACACATGCGGCAGTAGCAAGGCGTTACACACACCGTGCGGCAAGTCATACATACCACCTAGCTGATGCGACATGGCATGCACATGCCCCAAGCTTGCGTTATTAAACGCCATACCGGCTAAGTATTGTGCATAAGCCATACGATCACGTGCTTCTAAATCATCAGCCCGTGCTACTGCCACGCGCAGATATCGAGAAATTAAACGAATCGCCTGTAAAGCCACCGCATCGGTAATTGGATTAGCAGCAGTCGAAACATAGGCTTCTACCGCATGAGTGAGTGCATCCATACCTGTCGCAGCGGTTAACGAAGGCGGCATTTTAATCATCAACAGTGGATCATTAATGGCTAAATCAGGTGTTACACGCCAATCAACGATCGCCATTTTTACGTGGTTCGAGGTATTGGTAATAATCGTAAAGCGTGTGATTTCACTGGCTGTACCCGCAGTGGTATTGATCGCAATATAGGGTGGCAGGCTGCATTTTGACTGATCAACACCTTCATAATCGGCAATCACACCACCATTGGAAACCACTAGACCCACGCCTTTACAGCAGTCATGTGCACTACCACCACCTAAGGAGATCAGCATATCGCACTGACCTTTTTTGTATGCATCAACGCCTTCTTCAACGTTTTTGTCAGTCGGGTTAGGGATGGTTTCGTCAAACACAACATAAGCAATATCTGCTTGATCAAGCAAATCAGTCACTTGTTTGGTGTAGCCCAACTGAGTCATACCTTTATCTGTCACGATCAATGGCTTTGTACCGCCCAATGACACTACGCGCGCGGCCAACTCAGTTAGCACATTAGCACCAAATAACGACACGCTCGGCATGAAAAAACTTGCACTCTGGCTCATATTTAACTCCTTCCTGATGTGCCGTAGCCTTGAGTTAACCGCTACGGTCTGGGTATTGAATTATTACTATAGCCCATACTTATGCTAGGCGTGTTGATGCGGCTCAAGGAACCTCTGAAAATCTCAGCTTATTATTGAGCTTTTCAGAAAATTACTCGAAAACTTGTTCGGCGTCAACTATCTTGGCCGTTTTCGAGGTAAAACCACACGGCAAGATCATTATAAATTGAACTTATAGAATATGTAGTGATCAGATCAAGGCATAATAATCACCTTGGTCACGTAAAATATGAGCGCTACTTTTCTGAAACACTTTAATTCAATTACCGATCCTCGCATTGAACG
>NZ_JACDWU010000169.1:0-550 GCF_016464045.1 Pseudoalteromonas sp. bablab_jr011
ATATTACCGCGGTTAACGAGGGCTTGATTATAGTGAGACCAGTTTGTGATTTTGCTCATTGTTGTTGCACGGGCTAGTAGGATATAGATGA
This sequence comes from Pseudoalteromonas sp. bablab_jr011, assembly GCF_016464045.1. Taxonomy (NCBI): domain Bacteria; kingdom Pseudomonadati; phylum Pseudomonadota; class Gammaproteobacteria; order Alteromonadales; family Pseudoalteromonadaceae; genus Pseudoalteromonas; species Pseudoalteromonas sp. bablab_jr011. Next base: position 92 of record NZ_JACDWU010000169.1, read on the forward strand.
TCTGATCACAGGCTGGCAAGATAGTTCAAACTTTTAGGAAACAACGCCTAAGCCCTACCATAAAATTCATTTTAATTAATAACTTATGAATAAGTTAAAATTTATAAGTCTGAATAATAAAGGGGAACTTAATTAATTTTAGATAAAACATAAAAATTCATATGTACCCGTTTATCAATTAAAACAATTGACAAAAAAATAAAAAAGCCACACGTTATAAAGCAATTTATAAAAAGTCGCCATCAAACTATAAGACACGAGGAAAATGCGATGATATTAGCAGCAGGTTATCTGGCTATTTTTCTCGGCCTAATACATCCCGAATTCAGATAATAAGTGCACCACTCATGGTTAAACGGTGAGAAGAGATCAACTGCCTGTTGGTGGTACTCTGTAATCGCCAAAAAACAAGAGTAGATACCATGAGTTACAAGCAGTTGATCGAAGGGCAAAGATACC